>CAZHOC010000065.1:0-11661 GCA_964534295.1 uncultured Bacteroidia bacterium
CTGCTCGCAGATCTCCCTCATAGATTTCTTTTAGCCCTTGTAAAAACACTTGATGGGTACCATCAATCTCCCAGGGTTTGCCATCAGGAAAAGCGTTCACGTAGTGGACCGAACCCACACAATAATCTAAACCAGCGGCCACCAAATTTGCGGAGCTAGGCCCCACCATGCCTGGGATATAATCGATTTCCAGGCCTACGTATAACTCAATTTGGTCTTTATATGCCTCCTGCAAACGCCGCGTCTCTGCCAGATATTCAGGCATGCGTTCTGAGGGCATAGCCCATGAAGTTTTAAAAGGAACCGGCGCATGAGTAGAAAACCCAAAGGCGGGCATTCCGTGCGCTATTGCTTGCTTTACATGTATTTCGGGGGCTTCCTTACCATCACAAAAATGGCTATGGCTGTGATAATTGGTCCATGACATAGGCCGTAATATCGAATGAAATTTCTGCTTTCCCTCGTCTGAATGCAGATTTTACTCAAACTTTACAGATCATTAATCTAGGGAGGTGGATTATCAAGGCAAAAAGGCCTTGTTTAGCGAGCATGCAAAAACACACTCAAATTGCTGTGATTGGGGCTGGAATCGTTGGCCTATCCATTGCCAGAGCCGAAGCCCTAAAAGGCCACCAAGTAACTGTTTTTGAGCGCGATACTCGCGCTGTAGGAGCTACCATTCGTAATTTTGGGATGGTTTGGCCCATCGGACAGGCAGTGGGGCCAGCACTGGACCGAGCACTGAGAGCACGAGCGATTTGGGGAGAATTTGCAGAGGCAAGCGGCCTTTGGCATAATGCAGAAGGCTCATTGCATTTGGCCTATCATGAAGATGAAATGGCCGTTTTAGAAGCCTTTCAAGCTTCCGTTGGTAATAGCTATCAAAGCAAACTGCTGAGTAATGAAGAAATAAAGAAAATATCTCCGGCAACGAAAATGGAAGGCTTACTTGGAGGCTTATGGTCGGGTACCGAAATGATCGTTGATCCTAGGGAGGTACCGACTACTCTGGCTCAATACCTACAGGAGACCTTAGGAGTCAATTTTAAGTTTGGGACGGCTGTCAGTGAGATCAGTGAGTCTTCTTTGTTAGCCGCTGGCGAACGCTGGTCCTTTGAGCGATCTTGGCTTTGTGGGGGCAGCGACTTCGAGACATTATTTGCAGAGACCTTCGCGAGTAGCGGTTTGAAAAAAGTAAAACTGCAGATGATGCGCACCCTCCCCCAACCCGATCAATGGAAAATGGGACCAGCACTGGCGGCAGGGCTTACCTTGACCCATTACGCTTCCTTTTCGCATTGTCAATCAGAATTAAGTCGTCTCAAATCACGCATCAATGCTGAATCCCCCTGGTTTGAGCAGTGGGGCATCCATGTTATGATGTCCCAAAATGGTAAAGGAGAACTGATTTTGGGTGATTCTCATGAATATGGTTCCGTTCACGACCCTTTTGTCAGAGAAGACATCAATCAATACATCCTCGATTATCTGTACGGATTTGCAGAGGCTCCTGATTGGAGCCTAGCCGAACGTTGGTACGGAGTCTACGCCAAGCTCCCAGGCCATACCGAATATGTCAGTCGCCCCCTTCCCAATGTGCGCATTGTGACCGGTCTGAGCGGGGCTGGGATGACCTTGTCATTCGGATTAGGAGAAGAATTGGTAGATGCTCTATAATTTTGCGTAAATTTCATTTATGAAGCCGCAATACCTGTTTCTACTTAGCCTCTTTTTAGTCCTTTTGGCCTGCCAGTCGGAGCCGCAAAAAGCTGTTGAGCAAGCTCCTGTATCGGAGCTGAACCAAGAGGGCTTGGACCTATCCAGTACGACCCCTATACACAATACTCCTTCCCGAGTATCCGAAAACACCCAAAATAATGGCCAATACGGTTTTCAGCAGCCAGAAGTAGGGACCATTATTCGCGCTTTGGATAAGCAAGAAGCGGTTCCTTCAGGGATGGTCTTTGTTCCAGGTGGTGAGCTAGAGCAAGGCTCCCAAAATGGCTTGACCAGAGAGTTGCCAACTATGCAACGTAGGGTACAGGCCTTCTTTATGGATATTCATCCCGTTACAGTAGCACAGTTTCGAGAATTTGTCCAGCAAACAGGCTATGTGACGCAAGCTGAGCAATTTGGCAATTCTATCGTTTTCGATCTCAGATTGGGAGATTGGACCATGCGTGATGGAGCCAACTACCAATACCCGCTAGGACCAAAAGGCGATAAAGCGCCTGATAATCATCCGGCTACCCATATCTCTTGGAATGATGCGCAAGCTTATGCCAAATGGGCTGGTAAGCGTTTACCAACCGAGACGGAGTTTGAGCACGCTGCGCGGAACGCTCAAAATACCCGGGCGAAGTATAGTTGGGGAGATAATATCAAGCAGGCAGGTGCTTACCATGCCAATATCTGGCAAGGCAACTTCCCCTATCAAAACACAGGCGAAGATGGCTATCTATACACCTCCCCAGTGGGCAGTTTTAATGAAAATGAATTAGGCCTCCAAGATATGAGCGGTAACGTCTGGGAATGGTGCCAAGATTGGTACAAAACGTATGGTCCAGATTCTAAACTAATGTACGACAATACCTCTATCAGAGAGCCAGAGAAGGTAATGCGGGGGGGATCGTTTATGTGTGATCCCAGTTACTGTCATGGTTACAGAGTCTCTGGCCGATCAGGCTCTACTCCTGAATCTGGGCTATTTCACCTTGGCTTTCGCTGTGTCAAGGATATAGAAATCAAACTTTAGTCTTGCTAAAAAACTGTATTGCGGCTTCGATTTGAGCTTCTAGCTCGTGTTTGCCGTCGTTGATGATGTAGAAATCAGCACGTTTAAGTTTTTCTAGCTCAGCCCATTGTTTATCCATGCGTTGCAGAACGCTCATCTCATCTGTATTGTCTCGTTGCCTTACTCTAGCCAAGCGTATCTCCTTCGGTGCATACACTGATATGACAGCATCACTACTTTTGTAAGCGCCTGATTCATAGAGGATGGCTGCTTCCTTCAAAACAAAAGGATGAGGATAATCCTCTGGGATATCCGAAAACCATTGGAGGTAGTCTCTACCAGTAGCAGGGTGTACTACCCCATTCAGAGCTTTAAGCTTATCAGGATTGCTAAAGGCAATCTTGCCTACATGCGGACGATTGAGACTGCCATCTTTATGATAGGCTTCCTCTCCAAATATTTCTTTCACCCCAGCGACCAATATAGGATCATTGATCATCAAGAGTTTCGCTCTCTGATCTGCATAATAGACCTGATAGCCGCGTTCCTCGAAGAGGCGACAAACATAAGACTTCCCGCTACCAATCCCACCGGTTATGCCAATCCCTAATCGTTTCATCGACTGACTATGGTATAGGTGAGTTCTAAGGGTTCCCGACGAATCAGTTGAACCGCCTCCGGGAATTCAGGTTGTGGAATAAAGTAGGGCCAATCATCGCGTAAATCTGCAAAGGGTATCTCGATGGTCATATCGCCTAATTCTGATAGATATCTCTCAAAATCTCGAGCGGGAACCAGGCAAGTATATTCCACAAATTCATGGCTCAATCGAACCGTAGAAATCTCTTCCGGCAGATTGGGGACTCTCACTGGAGTTCTTAAAGATATTTCACGATAGCGTTGAGGCTTGACCGAAAGGCTTACCGTGGTAGGTTCCACCGCAATGGTAGAAAAGGTATCAACCACATTAATAGAAAGCGATCTTTGCCGATCTATCGTTTGGGTCAATTCTTCGAATGTAAACCACTGGATGATAGTATCAAGCGTTCCGGGAAGACCGGTCAAAGTCACAGAGTCAGGCTTTAATACTGGAGTCTCAACAAGATGATAAGAAGTAGCAAGATTGAGCTCCGTGCGCAAGACTAGCGGCACTTTTTTAGTTACTTTGTTCTCGTAATTAAAATATAAACGTTCAGGGCTCACATTGGTAACCTCCACCCCGGCGCCTAGCTCCTTGGCTAATTGATTGTTGTAATTGGGCAAATAGATATAGCCATCATCCAAATCCGCATAGCGATCGTCAAAGCGCAGCGCTAAGGTATCCCGCCTAAATCGAAAACTCTCTCCCAACAGCTCTAGGCCATTGCCTTTGGCTGTAATGCTTACCTCCGGATTGACCAACTCTTTGACAAAGATTTGGGTAGGGAAGTTGGAGATGCTCACCGGATAAGTAATGGTGGCTGTATACTCCTGATTGAGCGTTACCGAAAGCCAAAGCAAAATTGTCAGCATACCTACCACCAGCACTACAATACCATTGTTTTGCTGGCCGGCACGGGCTTGGACAAGGAAGCTAAAGAGTCTTTGTAACAAACTTTGGGGAGCTTTTGGGTCAAATTAACTAGAGACAAAAAATAAGGGGAATAAGTTTTGAAACCTATTCCCCATCATTTTTTTGCGCGAGAATTACTTTTCTTTTTTCTCAGCTGGAGCAGGCGCAGCTTTTAGAGCTGACTTGTCAAATCGCATCTTGGTATTAGAGTCAACTCTCACCAAGACAGAAGTATCATCTATAGTCTCAACTTGACCATAAATACCTCCGATTGACATTACTTTATCTCCTTTGGCGAGTCCTTCGCGGAAGGTACGCTCTTCTTTGGCGCGTTTTTGCTGGGGACGGATCATGAAAAAATACATGACCAATAAAATCAACCCCATAAACAGGAATCCTTGGGATCCTCCAAATAGGCCGCCACCGGGAGCCGCGGCATCACCACCAGTATCCTGCAATAAGATAAATAGACTTGTTAACATATGTTCAATTCTGATTGGGTCATAAACGTATAAAAAAACGGACAAAAGGCCAAGTTGAGCCTCTTGTCCGTTTCTTTTTTACGGATAAGGAGTAGACTAGTTGGCTGGAGCCGCTTCTACTTCACCTTTGATACGTAGTACCTGGCTTAGGTTACCTTCGAAGTTACCCGTTACAGTAACTGTTTTGCTTTGGATACCTGTCTTACCAGTAGTGTTGAAAGCTACGTCGATGTATCCCTCTTCACCAGGAGCAACTTCTTCCTTGCTGTAAGAAGGAGTAGTACATCCACAAGAAGGCTTCACATTGGTAAGTGCCAAAGGAGCATCACCAGTGTTCTTGAACTTAAACTGGTAAGTTACTTTAGTACCGGCTGGAACGCTCTTGAAATCGTATTCCATTTCCGCCCACTCAATAGTGGTTTTAGCCATAGCTTCAGCTTTTGCGATATGCTCAGGCTGCTTAGGAGCTGGTGCAGTAGGCTGCGTAGGCGCAGCAGTTGTGGCAGCAGCAGCGGCGTCAGAAGAGGCCGTTTCTCCTTTGTTAGCAGTACCAGCCGTCTGGCAGGCAACAAAAAACAGTGCAAAAGCCGAGGCTAAAAATAATACAGACAGCTTTTTCATAATCAATTTAAAATTGTTTGACAATTGAGATAGCAAATATAACAACTATAAATTTAGTTCAAAAGTATTAAACTAAAACATTGCTTACCTACTATATAATGGCAATCCTTACAGATTGTTTATCACATTTTGGGTAAACTCGGCAGTATTTGCAGGTCCTCCGAGATCTCCGGTTACCTGATCTTTATTGCTAAGCGTCTTAAAGAGGGCATTTTCTATTTGGTCCGCCACGGCGAACGCTTCCAAGTGGCGAAGCATCATAATACCAGACTGCAACAAGGCAGAAGGATTGGCGATGCCGCGACCTGCGATATCAGGCGCACTACCATGGACTGCCTCGAATATAGCGTAATCCTTCCCGATATTGGCTCCAGGGATAATCCCTAAACCACCGATAAGACCAGCGCCTAGATCAGATAGGATGTCTCCAAAAAGATTGGTTGTAACTACTACGTCATAACGCTCTGGATACATCACCATCTGCATACACATATTATCGACGATGCGATCATCGACCGTAATTTTGGGATATTCTCTGGCAATCTCTCGGCCTAGCTTCAAAAACAGACCACTTGATTTCTTGAGGATATTTGCTTTGTGAACAACCGTTACTCTTTCACGGCCTTGGGTCGTGGCGTATTGCATAGCAGCATGCAAAATACGGCGAGCTCCCGCCTCGGTAACCCGCGCAATTGCGTCAGCGATACCATTACGTTCATCATAAATCTCAAAACCTGAATATAGTCCTTCCGTGTTTTCACGGAAGAGTACCATATTGACGTTATCAAATTTACTCTGGACGCCAGGTATACTGCGACAAGGTCTCACATTTTGATAAAGATCAAAACGCTGGCGTAAGGTTACGTTGATACTGCGGAAGCCCTCCCCTACTGGGGTTGTCAGCGGGCCTTTGAGGGCGATCTTATTGCGTTCGATGGATTCGATCAGTTCGTCGGGAATCAGATTCCCACTTTCCTGAAAGGCTTTGAGGCCAGCGGCCTCTTCTTCAAAAATTACAGGAGCCTTAGCGGCTTCAAAGATTTTGACCACTGCTTCAGTGATCTCCGGGCCTATGCCGTCACCCGGAATTAGCGTTACTGTCGTCATTGAATGGTTTCTGCGGGATTGTTGTTTGGTTTATTTTTAGACGCAGAATGGTTGATTAGGCCACGTCCTTTTTTAATAATTAAGCCACCTTGCTGAAAATCGTTGAATAAACTATCCAAGATGCCATTAATAAACTTACTACTCTTAGGGGTAGAGTAAGTCTTAGCCAGCTCGAGGTACTCATTGATGGTTACCTTTACAGGGATTTCCTCAAAGTTGAGCATCTCACAAATCGCCATATGCATCAAGATGCGATCGATACGAGCGATGCGATCCAACTCCCAATTTTCCGCCTTACGTTTGATGTACTCATCATAAGAGGTCTGGTTTTTCATGGAGTCATAATAAAGCGCTTTAAGAAGCTTAGCGTCTCCTGAAAGTCTTTTCTTTTTTTCAAGCTCCAATACCTCTTGCTCAATTTCTTTGAGTAGGATATCAAAAACGGCATCTGGTTCTTGACCAGAGGTGATGCATGCATAGATGGCTTGCATGACTTTGGCTCGAATCTGTCTTCTCGTTATCATTCGTGTGGGGTATAAGCGTTCCTGTTTTAGCGATATAGCAAGTTACGTCCCAGCGCATCAATACGGCTTTGGGCCATTTTTAATGCTGCATGGTGGGTAGTTATCTTTTTCTCTGAAGCAATAGCAAAGTTTTCAAGGGTGCGATCGTAAATCTTCTCGGTTAGTTGTTTGGCTCTTTCATAATTGTAGCCTTCCAACTCTAAGCTAACGTTGATAATTCCTCCAGCGTTGACTAAAAAGTCAGGTGCATATAGGATTCCGCGTTCGCTTAAGGCAATGGCATCACTGACTTCGTCTAGCAATTGATTATTGGCAGAGCCAGCAATGATGGCACAATTTAACTGCGGGATAGTATCTGGATTGAGACCAGCTCCTAAGGCACAAGGGGCAAATACGTCCAGCTCCATACTATATACATCTTCCGCTTCCACGATCGTAGCGCCTGTTTGGGCTGCGACCTTTTGCATGACGGAAGGGTAGATATCATAGATAAACAGCTTTGCATCTTCCTTGGCCAAGTGCTCCGCAAGATCAGCTCCTACAGAACCTACGCCTTGGATGAGGATTCTTTTACCCTTGAGTGAATCACTACCGGTCAGTTGCTTGACACTAGCTTTGATTCCGAGGTAAACCCCATATGCAGTCATGCTTCCTGGATCACCACTTCCCCCCGCGTAAACAGGCATGCCTGTAACAAATGGGGTTTCATGATGCACATGAATCATATCCTCCGACGTCATACCAACGTCTTCAGCTGTATAATATTTTCCGTTAAGATTATTGATGAATTGTCCGAAGCGGCGCAGAAGGGCCTCAGATTTCTGAGTACGAGCGTCGCCAATAATAACTGCTTTTCCTCCGCCAACATTAATACCGGCTAGGGCATTTTTGAGGGTCATGCCCCTAGAAAGTCGCAATACATCTGTTACGGCATCTGCCTCTGATGTATAAGACCACATTCTCGTTCCCCCCATAGCGGGCCCAAGTGTGGTATTGTGGACAGCAACTATGGCACGTAGGCCAGTGCTGTTATCATTACAATAAACGACCATTTCGTGATCGAAAGATTGCATTGAATCAAAGAGCGAAGGACTTGCTGTTTTTTCAAATAGCGGCAAATCGGACATATCAAAGGGACGATTTTGCAGATTACTGATCCAAATTTACGATTTGTTTTGGCAAAAACAGCGAGAGTGACAAAAAAGTCCTACAAGTTTATGCGTCATTTTCTCTATCCGAGAACGATTATCTCTTGATGAAGTAAGTCAATCCGCCTAGCAATACGATTCCCAAACCAATCAGACTTTCGTAGGGACGCTCGTACAACATAAAGCCCAAAATCCACAGGCTCACCAGCAAATAGATGATCTGGGCATAGGGCCGAAAGGGACTCGCATAAGTATTTGGGCCTCGTTTGAGCCAAAGCAAAGCGAGAATGGTAAGGGTTCCCATTAGCTGTAATACAAAGCCCGCATAGAGCATCACTTGCTCAAAAGTCCCGCTAAAGAGTAAAAGGATACTAATCAGAGTCTGTAGCCAAAGCGCCCTTGCGGGCACGCCTCTAGCGTTCTGCGAAGCAAGAAAAGACCAAAGTTTGTGCTCGCGCGCCATCGCAAAGGTCACCCGAGAGCCAACCCAAAGATAGCCGCTGATGGTTGCTAATAGTTGAATCGCAATAAAGGCACTGACCCACTTGGCCCCATTTGGTCCGATTACATTTGTAAAGGCAATAGTTGCGACCTCGACCTTGCCAGAAAGTTGGGCGACGCTGGCTTGGCGCAAAAAAACCATGTGCAGCAACAAATAAACAAGCACTACCCCCACAGTACCTCCAATCAATGCTTTGGGCAGTTGGCGAGGCGGATCTTCGATTTCCTCCACGATATAAGCGGCTGAGTTCCATCCGGTATAGGCGTAGCTTACATAAATCAAGGAAACCGCAAAGCCTGGTAACCATATTTCGGACTGCCAGCTACTCCCCCACTCCTGCGCATTGCCCTCGAAGGGCAAAAAATAATAGCCCAGAATGATCAGGGTCAGCACAAATAGAGCCTTTATTAGTGTGTATAGGTTTTGTACCCATCCACTTTGCCGCACACTAAAGGAATGCAGCAGGCTCATCATTATGATCACCCCTACTGCGAGCAAGGAAGAAGACCAAAAATCGCCAAAGGGAGACAAGTATTGATTCATGGCCAAGGCCGCGATCGCCACCGGAGCCGCAAAGCCCACCGTCAGAGAAACCCAGGCATACAAATAGCCCAGAAAAGGGTGTAGCAAGCGCGATAAAAAAATGTAATCTCCCCCTGATTCTTTAAAGCTTGTGCCTAATTCTGCATAGGAAAAAGCCCCAATCAATGCCAAAACCCCTCCCAATAACCAAAGCAAAATGATCGTCCAACTATTTTGCACCTCCACCAACTGATAGCCAAGACTGGTAAAAACCCCTGTACCGATCATATTGGCAATCACTAAGCTCATGGCTGTTTTCCAGCCTATCTTTTGCCCTGAGACGATTTTTGCGCCCTTTTGGTTCAACATTTTGTTTGCTTACTAGTTAAGGGTGAAGTAATGCAAAATACATTTTACATTCTGCCTTGAGATTCGTTTTTTTGCATGTAAACGTACTCAGCCACGATTTTTTACTATGAGCAACGAAGTATTTCCAAGCAAGGAAAGTATCAACGATAAAGTCAACGCGACTTTTTTCCCGAAGCACCAGCATGCGGTATATAAGCAATTAGAGGATAAGCACACTTCTGTAGAGGTGGAAGACGATCCCCTAGGAACCAAAATGGTTGTAAACCTAGGTCCTCAGCACCCAGCTACTCACGGGGTATTGCGTTGTGTATTGGAATGTGATGGCGAGACCATCCTCAAATCAGTGGTTGACGTAGGTTACCTACACCGCGGGATCGAGAAGATCGCTGAAAACAAGACCTATCAGGAGTTTATGCCATACACCGACCGTATGGACTATATGTCTCCTTACTCAAATAATGTTTCGCTCTGTCTTGCCGTTGAAAAACTCGTAGGCATCGAAGTGCCAATCAGAGCACAGTATATTCGTACCATCGCTTGTGAATTGGCGCGTATTTCTGCTCACCTTCTATGGCTAGGAACCATGGTAATGGACGCAGGAGCAATTTCAATGTTCCTTTGGACCTTCCGTGAGCGTGAAAATCTGTATACCATTTTTGATAAGCTCGCAGGGGTACGCTTTACGGTAAGCCACTGTCGCATCGGTGGTATTCAGTACGATCTTCAGCCAGAGGTATTGCAAGATATCCTAGACTGGAAAGCGAACTTCAAAAAAGAAATCGCTAGCTGGCGTAAGCTACTAGCCAACAATGGTATTTGGCTCAACCGTAACAAAGGCGTTGGAGTAATCACTAAGGAGGAAGCCATCAATCTTGGCTTGACGGGTCCTGTACTCCGTGCCTCAGGCGTAGCGCATGACTTACGCGTGTTTGAACCCTACTTGGTTTACGATCAAGTTGAGTTTGATATTCCGATTCGTGAAGAAGGCGACTGTCTCGCTCGCTACCTCGTACGCATGGATGAAATGGAGCAGAGTCTTCGCATCCTAGACCAACTTTGTGCGCAACTTCCTGCCGGCGATATCCGTGTTGATAACGCTAAGCATACCTTCGTTTCTAAAGACGAGATCTACTACTCTATGGAGGGTATGATCCACGACTTTATGATGACAGACGTTGGCGTGATTCCACCTGAGGGCGCAGAGGTTTATTCGGCTATCGAAGCCCCTAAGGGTGAGCTTGGTTTCCACATCAAATCTGATGGCACAGGTTCACCTTAGAGAATGAAAATCAACTCTCCTTCTTTCACCAATCTTCAGGCACTAGAAACGATGCTAGAAGGTTCTACCATTGCTGATACCGTGGTTTTGATTGGATCACTTGACCCAGTTATGGGTGAGTGCGATAAGTAATATCTACGATCCAAATAATATTGCCCTGCTAGGATTTATTTCTGGCAGGGCTTTTTTCTTTACTGCTGCGCAGAACGCTTATCTCTAAGCTACGGCATGCAGGAAACTTATGGGATGATCCTTCCGCGCAGCGGTAACCACCCTCAAGATCCTTCGACGGAGCTCAGGTAGACTATGAAAGTGTATTTTTTTAGCTTTTGACTGCTTCGCGGAACGCTTATCAGTAAGTTGCGGCATCCATGCGCGCACCTACTGAGGACTACTTATATCTCCCACTTCACGAAGTACATATCTATCTCACCGATATTCTTGGCGGAGATTGCACCTCGGTATTCACAAATAAAGGAGTTTTGTACCAATTCAAATGTCCGACCCGAGATATTGATGCGTCCGACCTCACCTTGACTCTCTAAGCGAGAGGCGGTATTTACGGTATCACCCCAGATGTCATAGGCAAACTTTTTCTTGCCCACCACTCCGGCGACTACCGGACCCGTATGGATCCCTAAACGCGCCTGGAAATAGGGTTTCCCCTCTGCCTTTCGCTTCTCTCCATACTCTTGCATATAGCTTTGGATCTCCCAAGCCGCCTGGACGGCATGTACTGCATGTTCTGGATCATTTTTGGGCAAACCAGCAGCCACCATATAGGCATCGCCAATGGTTTTGATTTTTTCGAGCCCAAAGCG
>CAZHOC010000066.1:0-8213 GCA_964534295.1 uncultured Bacteroidia bacterium
AGGTCAGCTGATCATCAAGGGTGCAGACTAGGCGAGTGGAGCGCTTTTTTTCGAATTGATTGACCGTATCTGCATCAATCTTTAAGTAGAAGTAGCCTCCTTTACGTTTTTCTAATTGGCCGATGGTCTGTTCAAAGCGAAATGTAGGCATGAAGGATTTCTATTTCCTTTTCAACACCAAAGCAGTCCGGTTTGTTACGTACAGACTCAATTGAGGATTGCCATACTCATCGTTGATACTATGGTGCGTTACGCTATCATCGATACGTCCATGGCCTCCCAAAGCTTTTGCATCACTATTGAGAATGATTTCGTACTCGCCTGCTTTGGGAACATAAAACTTATAATCCGCGATTGAACGGCTGACATGAAAACTCAGCACGAAGATGAGGTTGTTACGCTCGTAGACGATGACTTTGTTTTCGGTATCGATATTGAGTTCTCGCGCGGGGAGAGAACTAAGGACTCCATTCTCGGACAGTACGCCTATCATGGCGCGCTCAAAGTCGTTGAGGTATTGATATTTCAAATCCTCACGATCTACTAGCGACCACTGGCGACGAGCATATTTATAACTCCAATCGTTGCCTTCCCGTGGGAAGTCAATCCATTCTGGATGACCGAATTCATTTCCAATAAAGGTCAAATAACCCTCACCGCCGATACTACCGGTAAACAAGCGGATCAACTTATGGAGGGCCATACCACGATCAATCACTGGATGCGGATCATCCACCTGCATATGCCAGTACATTTCTTGATCCATCAACCAGAAGGCCAGGGTTTTATCGCCAACTAGTGCTTGGTCATGAGATTCGGCATAGGCGATGTTCTTTTCTTTCCAGCGGCGATTGTTGAGGGTATGCCACATTTCATGCAGATTCCAATCCTCATCGCGATAATGCTTCAGTACCTTGATCCAATAGTCCGGAATCCCCATACCCAAGCGATAGTCAAAGCCGATGCCGCCTTCTTCAACCGTTCGGCAAGCGCCGGGCATACCACTCATATCCTCCGCAATGCTAATGGCGTCAGGACGAATTTGGTGGATCAATTCATTGGCAAGTTGGAGATAGGTGATGGCATCCCACTCAACACCGTCCCTGAAATATTTGTCGTAGTGATCAAAGCTCACGTGTTCGCCATGGTGGAAGTATAGGATAGAAGTAACCCCGTCAAAACGGAAGCCGTCAAAGTGAAACTCCTCTAGCCAGTAGGCCACGTTTGAAAGCAAAAACTGTTGTACCTCAGACTTGCCATAGTTAAATAACTTGGAATCCCAACCATCATGCTCTCCTCTACCACCGGGGTGGAAATATTGATCATCAGAGCCATCAAAGAGATTCAAGCCTTCGGCTAGATTCTTGACCGCATGCGAATGCACGATATCCATAATCACCGCGATACCCATGCTATGTGCTTTGTCAATCAAGGCTTTAAGGTCTTCGGGCGTCCCAAAGCGAGAACTAGCAGCGAAGAAATTTGATACATGGTAGCCAAAGGAACCATAATAAGGGTGCTCTTGCACCGCCATCATTTGGATGGCATTGTAGCCTAAGGATTTGATCCTCGGTAATACATTCTCAGCAAACTCAGCCCAAGTACCAACGCCTTCTTTTTCTTGGGCCATGCCTACGTGGCATTCATATATGCTGGGCGCTTGGCTGGTATCTACTTTAAACTTTTGGTCAGTCCATTTGAAAGCCTTCTCTGGAGACCAAACCTGGCCAGCAAAATCATAGGTCTCCTCATTTTGTACGGCTCTTCGTATGTAAGCAGGGATACGATCTTGTTCTCCGGCTGCACTTACAATATTGACTTTAACTAGGTCTCCATGCTTGAGTTTATCAGCAGGAATTTCGCATTCCCAGACGCCATCCTTCCCCTTGCTCATGGGATTTGCTTCCTTATCCCAGCCATTAAAATCTCCTACTAGGGCTAGGCGTTCTGCCGCAGGCGCCCACTCCCGATAGTGCCATACTTTGTTTTTAGCGTCAAAATGGATCCCAAAATGTTCGTGGGCATGAGCAAATTTATAGAGACTGCCATGCTCCGCAGCAATTTTTGCTTCAGCATCGCGGCAACGTTGGCGACGTGCGAGGATGTCTTCTTCATAAGGAGACAACCATGGATCATCTTGTACGAGGGCTATGCTAGGTTTAGGCTGTTTTGACATATGTAGGCTTGTAAGTGTTAGTGGCCCTAAAATTAGGGAAAAAGCTAGTACATATGTAATCTTTGTAATAAGACACATGCAAATGAAAAAAGATCGTTTTTGGTGGATATTATTTCCCGCCGTAATTATCGCTTTGCTTCTGATTTTCTATTCCGGCCAACAAGCACCGAAGACCCACCCAGCACCTACTGAAATCAGCGAAAAGCAAAGGGAAGACAAATCTTTCAAACAAGATCGCAAGGCTTTTATTGAGCAAATGCACAAGGCCGCTCCCGGCACTGATTGGCGGAAAATTGATCAGCAAACTCGCTTAGCCAAGGCTCAGGCCCGCATGAGTCGACTCCAATCCCAAAGCATGCAAAGAGGGGCTAATCCACTCTACAGACGCGATACTGTAGCCAATGATCAAGTGCAAGCGCATTGGCGAGAAATCGGTAGTCGCAATCAATCTGGACGTATCCATACCGCTGCTTATGACCAGCAAGCGGATATCTTGTATCTGGCTTCTTCGGGGGGTAATATCTGGAAGGGGCCGCGCAATGGTTCGGACTGGCAGGTACAAAATGATCTCTTTCAAATCAAAGGGATTGAGATGCTGGAGTTATTGGACCTACCCTCCGGGCAACGCTTAGTCGCCAATGCTACAGGATGGGGACAAGATGGCTTTTGGTTTTCAGACGATCAGGGTCAGACATGGACGGCTTCCCAAGGTCTCAGCAATATCAAAAGTTGGGGACGCGTTCTGCGCAGCGTGATAAAACCCGACGCGACCAATACGATTTACCTATTGGCTTTTGAGTGGGACAACACCAATTGGGAAAAGATGACTACTCTTTATCGCTCTATCGATAATGGACTCAGCTTTGGGCAAATCGCCACTTTTAGTAGCGCTACTTTTGGCAATGAGCAAAGTTTCGACCTTTGGACTGATCCCGTCAATGCGGGCCCGGTTTACTTATTGCATGATAAGGATCTCTATGAATTAGACGCTAATGATCAGCCGATTCTAAAAACGAGTACCACGAATCAATCTGATTTGGGCAATGCTCGTTTGGTCGGTAATGGCAGCACGCTCTACGCTGGCTACCATAGTAATGACACATTAAATATCTACCGCTCTACCAATGCAGGCCAATCTTGGTCCTATCGTGGGCAACAGGAGACCAATTTGTTTTTTCGCACTAGTTTCAATGTAGATCGCAACAATCCGCAAAGATTGTATGCCGGTGGCATTAACGCCTTTACTAGTGATGATGCTGGCCAAAGCTGGCGTCTTGTCAACGAATGGTGGGAATACTATGGGGATGAGGCCACTAAACTACATGCGGATGTGCCTTCTTTTCCTTCTTTTGAAACCGCTAATGGCATACCCTTTAGCATGGTTTGTACCGATGGAGGGGCTTTCATTTCTTATGATGAATTAGATAATGTCAGCAATATATCACTCAATGGGTTGAATGTAAGTCAATACTACTCTACCTATACTTTTGAGATTGATCCAGCTATCATCTATGTGGGTTCTCAGGATCAAGGATTTCAAAGGAGCAAAATTGATGATGGAGGCCTAATGGCCTTCGATCAATTGATCAGTGGAGATTATGGACACCTAGGTTCTTCCAATGGTGGTTTTAGCCTTTGGTGTAATTATCCCGGCTTTAGTATGTATTATCCTAACGCCAACTTTGGGACCTCCAATATCACCTTAGACTTTCCTACAGACAATCATCTTTGGTTAGCGCCTCTGATGGTTGATCCGCTTATTCCCAATATCGCCTACCTAGGAGGGGGAGGCATCAATGGTAATGGTACTCATATTGTCAAATTGACGGCTGGTACCAACACCATTAGCTATCAACAGCTACCCTATGATTTTCCAGGTGGAGGTTCGATCTCTGCCATGGCGATTTCTCCCCTCAATCATGATTTTTGGTATGTGATTACTGATAATGCCAATTACTTCTTCTCGCTAGATGGTGGCAATACTTGGAACGCAACCAATCATGCGGATCTACCGGGCAGCCAATACTTTTATGGCAACAAAATCTTGCCTTCTCCTACTCAATTAGGGCGCATTTACCTGGCTGGGAGTGGATATAATAACTCTCCGGCCTACGTTTCTGACGACAATGGGCAAAGCTTTACGGCTATCGACAATGGCTTACCCAATACCTTGATTTATAGCTTAGCCTGTACCCCTGATGAAAGCATGGTTTTTGCCGCCACGGAAGTAGGACCTTATATGTATTTGCCTGCCGATAATACTTGGTATCCGATTGAAGGGATGGGAGCGCCGGACCAGACGTATTGGTCAGTAGAATATGTCGAAGAACTAAGAGCCGCCCGTTTTGGTACCTATGGTCGTGGCATCTGGGACTTTGTGATTTGTGATAGCCTCTCTGAATTAAGTGCCAATTTTACTTACCAGAAGGGTGGGGTAGATGAGCTCGATTTTAGCTTCCAAAACCAATCCAGTGGTGCCTACTTCTATCAGTGGAATTTTGGGGATGGCAACACTTCTTCTGATCCTTCTCCTGCTCATACTTACGCCTCTGCCGGAGTTTATGAGTTAGAACTCATTGTCAGCAATCATTGCTTTGTTGATACCATGAAGGAGACGATTAATCTTTTTGCCACTGATATTGAGTCTGAGATTACCACTGCGTGGAACGTTTATCCCAATCCATCTACAGGCCAACTATCTATCAAAGCGGCCTGGTCTCGAGCAGATCTGCGTGTGTTAGACTTGCAAGGACGAGTACTTTGGCAAGCCAAAGATCATCCGCTAGAGCAAAGCATTTCATTGCAAGAATTGAGCAGTGGAATCTATTTGCTTGAATTGAGCCATCAAGGCCAAAGTGATACCAAAAAAATAATCCTGAAATAATTTGCCTCAGCATAGGGGAATCAAAAATTCGCATTGTCTTGAAGAAAAAAGACAATGCGAATTTTTTCTTTTAGCCTTTTGCTTTTGTTTGCCTTCGCTTGCGAAGCTCCCCATTTAGATCCTGCAACTAATCCTGCAGTAGAACTCCCCTTACTTAGTGCGGGTCCTCAAATCGGCTTGATCCAAGGGTTTAATGCCGATAATTCTCAAGCTATCCAAGACAGTATAGCCACAAGGATGGATGAGGCCTACACCAAGGGAATGAAGATCGCCCGCATGCAAGTCGATTGGTCGGACCTAGAGCCTAGCCCCGGTGTTTACGATTTGGTAGATTTTACCGCGGAGCTGCAAGCCAATCATGCCGCTGGCCGAGAAACGATGTTGACCCTCTCCTCCCTTGATAGCGATGCCTATACCATTCCGGAGGACCTATTAGAAGAATCGTTCAGCGGAGCTGTCCTCCTTGACAGATACAAAGCCTTGATAGACGAGATTATTCCTTTAATGAGCGCCAATGGTGGCTGGTTAATTACCATCGCCAATGAACCCGATACACATTTTGAAGACAATCCTGATCTATGGAAAGAGGTGCGCGATATGGTAAAGGAAATGCGGGATTATATCCATCAATTAGATCCCAATATGGCAGTAAGCATTACTCTGACTGAAGGTGGTTTTGCGGCTGGAGTTAAAGGGATTCGTCAAATTGTAGAGGAATGTGATGTGATTTGTTTCAATTACTACGGTCAAGGTCTATTGGGAGCCTTAGATAGTCCAGAGGAGGTCAGAGCTGATTTAGATAAGATTCTGAACACCTTCCCTGATATGGCACTCGTAATTCAAGAATTGGGTTGCTCTGCCGGCTATGAAACGGGTTCAACAATGGAAGGGGCTAGCCTTGAAAATCAGCGCCTATTCTTTGAAACGGTCTTTTCATACATGGAGCAAAATCCTCGTTTCAGAGCAGCAGTTGTCTTTCAATTAGTAGATTGGTCGCCTGCCACATCTGGTATTTTTCGCCAAGATTTACTGGATGGGGGAGTAGATGAAGATTTCGTCAATGTGTTTTTGGAGTCTTTGGAGACCCTAGGTTTGATTCGTTTCAAAGACGGCACTACCAAGCCTGCCTGGGAGGAGTTCTTGCGCTGGGTAGAGCATTTTGACAATTAGTGAATCACGATTTGGCCATCAACGGCTTCTTCATAGCAGTGGTGCAGACGGAACGTCTGTGCCGCTCCTAGTTTTTGGCCTGTTTGTGCGATTACATATAGTCCTAAAGCCAAAACTGCACATAGTCCAAAAATCCAGATACCCCAAGGAGTTTGCGCTAAAGTCCATTGGGACAAACCAATGATGAGGGCAAAAGTGCCCAATATGCCTAATGCTGCATAGCCATAGATAAACAGTATCCAAACATTGGGATTGGGACCGTACAAACCGCGTACTAATTGCTTACCCTCTTCGTCTTTTTCTAGCTGTAATTGTAGTTGGGGGGACCAAAAGTGTTGCTCTTCTTTTGGAATAAGGAGATGAATCTGATCGTGTTTACTCCTCAGCAGACAAGGAGTATTATGGCTTACAATTTGGTGTTGCAAGCGGTTTTTTAGCTCCTCCGGAGAACAATTGATTTGGTGCTCGAACCTGGGTCGTATACGGAAACTACTCATCTTAACGGCTTGTTTTGAGGGATAGGACAAAAATTATAGAAAAAATGAGTGGAAGGAAATGACTTAACTCACTAGCAAAAAAAATGGCCTTCCCATGGGGAAGGCCGTGCATAACAGGACGGTAAATCACTGATATAAAAATTCTTCTGTGCGTCAAATATAAGGAAAATTCGGAATTTACCTTTATTCAAAGCAAAGAATTACCACTTGATAAACTTACCGTTGATTCGTTGTCCTCTATATCGGATTTCGAAGAGATAGTATCCACTCGCTAGCTCGCTCAGATCAGTCTGTATCGTCTGGCTTCCCGCCTCGAAATTGACGCGCTCTGTTGCTGCTAGTTTGCCGTCCATTTGATAGATATTGAGACTTGCGGTTCCACTCTGGGGAGCATTGAGTTGGATATTGAACTCGCTGTTTACGGGTGATGGATAAGTCTGCAGTAAGACAAGTTCCTGAGCTGGAAATACTTCAACCTCCACATTATCTGAGTAGGTGAAAGCACCGTCTATGTCAACCTGCTTGATACGATATACCTGGATGCCTGATGGGGCGTTGAGGTCGGTATATTGATAATAGCGTGGCGTCTCGCTATAACCTGCCGCTGATTGCTGAGTAAGGCTGACAAATTCTCCTTGCTCACTTTTGCGTTCTAGGCTAAAGTAATCGGTGTCCCACTCTTGCAAAGTTTGCCAGTTAAGGTAAACTGCTCCGTTTGGACTTACATCAGCTTGTAGGCTTAATCCCTCGACTGGTAAAGCAGAAACTGGGGTGCCTAGGGCGAAAGTCGAGAAAGTGTTAAAGGGCGCTTCATAAGTGGTGAAGGTCCCTTGGGTACCTACTGTAGTGACTCCTATCTCTACCTGGGGGTCTGCGGTCGCGGTGGCAGGAGAGTTCGCTCCATCACGGCGATAGACTTTCAATTGAGAAGCGATGTCAGCTTCTGCAAAAGCAGTGCCTTCATTGGCATTGATAAAGTTGGTGATGGCAGTTAGGTCTGCGGCTGATAGGTAAAAAGTAACGGTATAATCACCGCCTGTAGCCACAGTAGGTGTAACCTGCCATTCTGGATCAGCAAAATAAGGTTGCCCCGTGAGGTTTACATTTTGGGACTCTCCTAAACCAAAAGTTGCTGCGCCGGAGGTTGAGCCATGATCTGTCGCACCATTGTTGGTGATTTCTAATATGATCTCATCATTGGGATTGAGATATGTACGACTTTGGTTAGGCCCTAAGTTACAAGTATGGGTAGAGTTGACGATGGTGGGGGTAAACGTTCCGCGCAGCGTGTTGATAAAAGCGGTATTGGCGGCACTATTGCCTACCCCAGGAGTCGAATTGGTACTGGCCACGACTACCTCCCAATTGCTGTTTAGTTTGGGATCATCATTATAGCCGTTAGTAAAAGCATAAGTGGTATTATTGCCGTTAGCGGCAAAATGGGCTGCTGCTACATCATAAACCCCAAAACTGGGATGATTTTCTA
>CAZHOC010000066.1:8242-11514 GCA_964534295.1 uncultured Bacteroidia bacterium
GGCAAGGAAAGATGCCAATGTTTCCGCTACAACCTCCACCAGAATTTGTACCATAAGAGATACCATGCTGATAAACCGCTGCCGTATTTCTGATTTGGAAACCATCACTACCATTGAAAAAGGAGATGAAGTCCCAGCAAGGATCTTGGGTAGTAGCAGGATAAGAGGGATCTCCAATCGTGGGAGTAGTATCTAGGGCATCAAAAAAATCATTGACAGTTGGGCTCCCACAGCCAAGGCCAAATCCCGGGGCGAAAATTGGACAAACATAAAGTAAATCCCCATTGGCATCTGTTGGATCAGCCGCTGGTAATCCCGGATCAGGAGTTGTGCTATTGTAAAGGATAATGATCGAGCCTACCGGTACTTTTTCCCAATTACAATCATTGGAAAAGGCGATATATCCGTCGGCTATCCCCAGTCCACTAGAGCTACCATCTGAAAATACCCCGTTGTTGTCATCAACTATATATCCCCGGAGGTCTAGGGTAGTACGAGGCGTACCAATAACCAATAATTCAACCCATTCTTGGGTGCCAGAGGCACCCTGAGAAATTTCGTTGATAAATAGTCCTGTCCTAGCTTCGGTGATTACCACTCTATGATTAGTGGTCAAAAGATTGGCAGGTCCAGCGTTTAAGGCTAGGTTTAGGTTGAAATATTCTTCATCATCTCCTAAACCATCATCCACAATCGTAATCCCCGTTAGGGTTTGGGTATTAGGATAGGTAGCACCGGTGGTGAACGTTAAAGTCTGTGGGGTGAAAGTATAGTCTGTGGTTGGAGTTGCGGTGCCACCACCTGCATCGGTAATGTCTATCGTTACATCTGCGGTTGGAGCTGCATCCATCGTGATGGTAATCGTATTTGCTCCGGTTGCTTCTGGGGTAGAAGAAGCGCCCACATTAAAGCCTACTTGGGCAGTTGGTGCCACTCCAGCCACATAAGTACCTAGTGGAAAAGGGGTAGCCGCCGTGCCATTTGAAGTCTCATTGTCAAGGGCATTGGGGCTGGAATAAGACCAATTGGTGAGGACGAAGGTGTTTCCATCTGGTCCCGTACCATTTGTCCGGTAAGCCCATCCATCGGTGTATTCCCAAGCTTGGCCACTACCATCTACATTGATATCTCCAAATACATCCTCTACCGTTCCACTACAAAATAGCTCAATCGCATCGTCTCCGTTTATACCCATTGCCGCTGAGGTATAATCGGGAGCAAAGCCAAAAAAGTTGTTGAATTCTGTTGCTTCAGAGGCTACGTAAATGAAAGTACCAGCTGTTGCAGGAGCGACAGGAAAAGTAAATTCTTCCCCATCAGAACCTCCTCCATTGTTGGCGGAACCAAGGCCATAGATACTGAGGTTTGCGATATTGTTGACCACATAGAGTTCAACTCCTTTGGGAGTGCCACCAGAAAGAGGTCCGTCAAAGACTCCGGTAATAATGAGATTACCACATTGGGCCCAAAGGGAACTTGAGGCAAATGCAGTCAAGAAAAAGAGTAAAAGTTTTTTCATAGCGTAGGGGTGTTGTTAAAATCCGATTTTTACTATCCTTTGTCTAAAATATGGCACAAGCGTTAAATAATTTTAAAGTTAAGCTGATATTATTAATTCAACGGTAAATCAGACTTCCTGAAATCGGGAGATATTCTACAGAAAATATCCTTCATAGCAACTCCTAGATTTCATTTATTCTCAAAAAGCCCTTAAACTTGCGCATCATCGAACTAGCAAGGGTTTATGTTTAATTACAAAGCAATCTTCAACGTATTAGGGATTTTGGTGGGATTGAGCGGGATTGCGATGTTGCTGGCCGTACCCTTCTCGATTTATTATGGATCTGATGACCTGACTGCCATCCTCTATTCGAGCCTTGGTACTGTCTTAATTGGGGCCCTTACCTGGTCTTTGACAAGAAAGGGGGCTAGATCAGAGCTCAAAAAAAGAGATGGTTATTTGGTGGTTACCCTGGGTTGGATTGCCATGTCCCTGATAGGCGCTTTGCCTTATTACCTGGCAAAGTTTACCGTAGGGGAGGGCTATCCGATAGAAACTTTTACTGATGCCTTCTTTGAGACCATGTCTGGTTTTACAACGACTGGGGCTACCATCTTAGGGAAGCAAATCGAAACCCTGCCGCATGGACTTCACTTTTGGCGAGCCATGACCCACTGGATTGGGGGTATGGGGATTATCGTCTTGACAATTGCGATTTTGCCCCTCTTAGGGATTGGAGGTATGCAGCTGTATGCTGCAGAGGTTCCGGGACCTACGCCTGATAAACTGACTCCCCGCGTCAAAGAAACGGCCAAACGCTTATGGATCATTTACTTTTCGCTTACCGCGGCTGAAATGATTTTGCTTTGGCTTGGGGATATGAACTTTTATGAAGCGCTTTGCCATGCGATGGCTACTTTATCTACCGGTGGTTTTTCTACTAGTCAAGCTAGTTTGGGAGGATTTGGGGCCTACAGTCAATATGTAGTCATCATCTTTATGTTTTTGGCGGGTACCAACTTCGCCTTGACTTATTTTGCCTTGCGCGGCAAACCCTTACGCCTTTGGGCCAATGAGGAGTTTCGATACTATCTCTTTATCAGCCTGATTTTGATTGGGGCGGTAACGGGCATCTTGATTTACAAGGGTACCTATGGGGTAGAAGAATCGTTCCGCGCAGCGGCCTTTCAAGTCATATCGGTAGTCACCACTACAGGATTTGGTACAGAAGCCTTTACTGATTGGGGCAACGAGCTGACGGTACTCTTTTTCATATTGATGTTTTCTGGCGCTTGTGCTGGATCAACCAGTGGAGGGGTGAAATTTGTAAGGACCTTACTGGTAACGAAAAACAGCTACCTAGAGCTTAAACGGCAGATTCACCCAAAGGCAATTTTGCCCGTCCGCTTCAATAATAAGGCCGTTAATCAAGATACCATTTCTAAGATCGTAGCCTTCTTTCTGATCTTTATTTTGCTCTTTGTCTTTGGTACCGTGGTGATGTCTCTTATGACACCTAATTTCTCGACGGCCCTTGGTACTGTCGCGGCTACTTTGGGCAATATCGGTCCGGGTATTGGAGAGGTAGGCCCTCAAGACGCCATCAACTTTGCGCGTATCCCTGACTTTGGCAAGTGGTTTTTGTCCTTTTATATGCTGCTTGGACGTCTAGAACTGTTTACGGTACTTATGCTGATAACGCCATTTTTCTGGCGTGAAAAATAAATATTATGCATCCTGAAAAGACTACCTTTATTTGCGAAACCTTCCC
>CAZHOC010000067.1:0-7842 GCA_964534295.1 uncultured Bacteroidia bacterium
ATAAAATAAAGATTTTCCTAAACTTTATTTCAGAATGATCGTTCTGTAATCATGTATTTAGTTTTGGAACAACCATTCTTAAACTGTATCACTCATTCAATAATTCATTAATCTCAACAAATCAATCATTATCAATCATGGGTAAATTAGACGGAAAAGTAGCAGTAGTAACCGGCGGAACTAGCGGTATTGGTTATGCCACAGCAGAAGAGCTCATCGCCCAAGGCGCCAAAGTTTTTATCACCGGCCGTAATCCAGAGACCGTGGCCACGGCCGCTGCTCAATTAGGCGCTACAGGCATCGCCTCTGACCAATCTGACCTAAGCCAAATCGACAGTCTTGTATCCCAGGTGAAAGCCAGTCATGACAAAGTAGACATCCTCTTTATCAATGCAGGAATCGCTGCCTTTGCCCCACTAGAGCAAATCACCGAAGAGCTATTTGACAACATTACCAACGTCAACTACAAAGGAGCCCTGTTCACCCTGCAAAAATTCTTGCCTCTACTGGGAGAAGGTTCTTCAGTCATCAACCTTTCTTCCATCAACGCACATGCGGGCATGCCCAACTCAGCAGTTTATGGATCTTCAAAAGCCGCGCTTAACTCCTTGACCAGAGTCGCTGCTTACGAATTAGCAGATCGTGGCATTAGAGTCAATACCGTTTCACCTGGACCCGTAAATACCCCAATCTTCAGCAAAATTGGTATGCCACCAGAAGCCCTCAATGAATTTGCCGGCGCCATGCAGCAGCGTGTACCCGTCAAAAGATTTGGTGAATCCCCAGACATCGCCAAGCTAGTAAGCTTCCTCGCTTCTGATGATGCTTCTTTCATCACCGGCAGTGAGTATGTGATCGACGGAGGAGTAAACCTCAACCCTATCTTGGGCTAGTAAAAGTATTAAGTAGAGAGTATTAAGTATTTAGTATAATTTTGGATCAGCATTTAGGTCTCTGTACTAAATACTTAATACTAACTACTTTTCATTAACTTCATAAGACAATGGCTAGACCTAGAGCATTTGATGAAACTGTCGCGCTCGAAAAAGCAATGGAGCTTTTTTGGCTACAGGGTTATCATGCCACTAGCTATGGTCAACTCGTAGAGCATATGGGTGTCAATCGTGCCAGTCTTTACAGCACTTTTGGCGATAAGCAGGCCTTGTTTGATAAGGCTGTCAAGCAATACACCTCTCAAAACTTAACGCAGCTCAAAGCCTTTTTTGAAACCCAAGATTCGGTTATCAAAGGCTTGAAAAAAATGATCGTTCAATCCTTGGAGGATGATCTCACCCCAGATGGTCCCAAGGGCTGTTTTGTCGTCAATACCGCTACGGAACTACAAAAGGGAGATGAAGCGACCCTCAAACATCTCTTAAATCACAAAGAACTGGCCGAAGCCGTGATGGCTGATTTTATTCGTAGCGGCCAGGAGCGAGGAGAAATCACCCAAAAGCAATCAGCCCAAAAGCTGGCAGAGTACGTTTTCGCCCTTTATGGTGGCGTCAAAGTGATGGTCAAACTCAAACCCGAGCGCGCTTATCTGACCTCTATTCTAGAGACCGGCCTAGCGACTTTAGAGGCTTAGGCGCTGGCGTTCTGCTGCGCAGAACGAGGGAATGTCGAATGTCGAATTTCAAACGCCCAATTTTGAAGGCTGGGAATTGTGTTATTCCCGCCTATTTGTCACCTTGAGCCTAGTCGAAAGGCCTTAAGAGATAATCCTCTGCTGCGCAGAACGTTTACCCCTAAAGTTTCCTCGGTGGTACTCGGAATGACAAATGAGTATCTCTGTAACTTTGTTCTACTTACTCCTATTTGTCACCTTGAGCGCAGTCGAAAGGCCTTTAGAGATATTCCTATGCTGGGCAGAACGCCTCGTCTTTGGTTGCGAAAAGGCACTGCCTTTTCGCAAGGGATAATCGTTCCGCGAAGCGGTAATCCCAACTCAGCACAATAAAATGCTATCTTTAAGCATATATACTGTGTATGCGTAACTCATTCATGCTTATCTGTTTGGCATTGCTTTTGGCCTGCGGCGAAAATGTCCAGCAAAAGGAAACGCCCCCGGACGAACCCATCGAAAAGGTAGACGAAAACCTCGATCTATCCGCTTTGCCCAATAAAGCAGCCAGGGTTTCTATCCCCCTCAAGGCCGAAGAAGCCATTCAAGCCATTAAAAATAAGAACCTCCGTGATCTCGCCCGCATGGTACATCCTGAGATGGGCTTACGCTTTTCTCCGCAGGTGAGCGTTGAAACCAATCACAAAGTTTTTAAGGCCAAAGAATTGCGGGAGTTGTTTCGCGATTCGACCCTTTATACTTGGGGGACTCAAGATGCCACCGGTGATCCCATTCAATCTACCTTCAATGCCTACTATAAACGGTATCTATACGATGTAGACTTCGCGGCTACAGACAGTATTTATTACAACCAAGCCCAGCAACACGGCAATGCCATCAACAATGTCAATAAAGCCTATCCAGGCTGCGTGGTAGTAGAATATTATATCCCGGGCGTAGAAGCCGATATGATGGGCATGGATTGGCGAGCACTCAGGCTAGTCTTCGAACCCTATGAAGATGATTGGTATCTCGTGGGTATTGTGCATGCCGCTTGGACTAGCTAATCTTAGCCTCTTAATTCTCAACTATTGGTCTAGCTCATCGAGGCTATAGATAATCCTTTTGCCTTTTTCTTTGCCAATCCGGACCATCTCATCGGAGCCTTTAGAAGGCCCGCCGATCCGGAGCACCACATCACATTTGCTGATCATCCGGATCGCTACGGGATGAAACATACTATCCCAAATTTCATCTCCCATTTCCTTAGAACCAGCGGTTTCGATGAGCGGCAGGGCAAACCATTCGCCGAGTACGGGTAGATGTCCCTTTTGGTAGACTTTGAGAGCCATTTGGTTCATGGCTTCGACATTGCGGTGGATGAGCACGGGATCATCATTGGTACCAGAACGAAAAGGTCCGGCAACTAAGATCATCAAGACTTCGGCTTCGTTTTGCATGTTTTGATCAAATAGTGTGAGTATAAAACAGGGATGGAAGGTCCAATAAAAAGCCGGGAAGGGAAAGAGAAAAATTACGCCCTCAAAAAAAATCTCATGAGGAGTAAGGGTAGCGTTCCGCGAAGCGTGTCACCACAGCGAAAGCACTCCTTAGGGAGTCTAAGTACACCAATCTAAATCCCTCATGTTATGAAATCTTTTTGCCTTCGTGCATTGGGCTTGTTTTTTGTGTTGGGCCTATTGCAGAGCACGAGTTTGCAGGCACAGCATCTCAGCCTAACCACCCACACCAATTATGTACCACGTGTAATTGACCTCAGTAGCGAGAATTTGTCTGGCCAGGATTTACAGACCTTGGGTCTGGATCTTCGTCTTTTCAGAAATGAAAAATGGGCTTTTCGTATGGGGATAAATATACAGGGTCAGCAGGTCTACAATGCTTTCAGCGATGATTACTATTATACCGTTAGCGGAAGTAACGACTTTGATCGTGATGGTATCGACGACTGGCGTGATCAGTTTTCAGACCTAGACGATGATGATTGGGACGATTGGGATGATCATTATTATGATTGCCCTGAATTTGATTACGAGCGCTTCGCTGAGGATTTTGATTTGATGGCAGAGATCGGGATTGAGCGCCACTTCTTTATGCTTGATAAGAAGTTGGATATCTATCCTGGTGTTTACTTGCCAATCAATATTGGTCGTGAGACAGATTTCCGTACGGCGCTTTCTACCGACGAATTGCTATCTAATGCTGGTGCTGTCTTGGGTGCGAATGTACGTCTATTGCGTATTTTCCGTCTAGGTGTCGAATTAGATGCCGGTTTCCAACAGGCAAGCAATGGTATTTCGGAAAGTTTCCGTTCTGGTAACCTTGAGCCATTCAAAGCAATCCCTTACCAGACCTCTATCACTTTTGGGATGGCTTTCTAGCCAGCTCGACGATCCCCAAGCGGGTACTAAAATATAAGACTTACCCTTTACAACGACATCTGACCTTAGGTTGAGTACTGATTTTGGTTTCACGCTTCGCGGAACGCTAAAATGGGTGCGAATACAGTAAAAATGCTGTATTCGCGCCTTTTTCTATTAAAAAACAGGCCGAAATTTCATTCAACTATACAGAATTTCCATTCCGATCTCTTATTTTTTGCTACCTTAACTTACTGAAAGTTAAAACAGCCAAAAAATAGCCCATGTCAAATATCGATTGGAGCCTCATTGTTGAGACCATTCGTGCCGAGCGTTGTGTATTGTTTCTCGGACCGGGAGCAATGCTTACAGAAAGCAAAAAAACTTTCTGGACAGAGATGGTGGAGGAGCTTAATATCGGTGACGGGAAAGACATCGAGTACTTTGAACACGACAAATTGTTCATGTACAAAGACCCCATCCAAAGGACACGTACCTACTTCAAGATTAAGGCCTTTTACAGAGAGCAGACGGAGCGTTTGCAAAAGGAGTTATTTGAAAAGCTCTCCCTCATCAAATTCAATCTCATCGTATCTATTTCTCCTGACCACTTCTTGAGTGATATGATGAAGGCGGCGGAACTACCGCATAAGTTTGATTTCTACAACAAAACCGTCAACCCACAGCCTATCAAGGCTCCTACTAGCAATGAGCCACTGATTTATAATCTATTTGGCTCAATAGAGGAGGAGCAGTCCTTGATCCTTACCCACAATGACCTTTACGATTTCCTCTTTTCCATATTAGGAGATCATCGTCTCCCCGATCAATTGCAAAACTCTCTTCAAAACGCCGCTAACTATATTTTCCTCGGCTTCAATTTTGACAGGTGGTATATGCAGTTGATTATGCGTTTGCTCAACCTGCATGATGAGAAATATAGCTTTGACCGCTATGCCTCCAATCCGCAGCTTGCTGAGCAAGCCAGGACCTTCTTCCAACAGCAGTTTCGTATCAATTTTGTAGAGGATAATCTAAATGGCTTTGTCGATACACTCTTTGAAAAATGTAAAGAAGGAGGCGTTATCCGCGAGGAGGAAGATGTCAGCGATATACCCATTGACGAGCGCATTGAAAAGCTCTTGGTAGATGAGCGCTATGAAGATGCCATGGGCATCATGAATGGTTTTTTTGAAGAAAAAGGAGAAGAAGATCTCGCCAGCGACATCCTCTTGCTCCAAAGTCGTTACAAGCGCCTACAACGGAAGATTACCCAGGAAGTCATCAATGCCGAAGACGCTAATGTAGAGTCTCAAAAAATCAATCTGGCACTGCTCGAAATCAACAAAGAAGTCAAAGAACTCCAAACTGCTTAATCCGCCCTCATGGCTGACAATAAATTCTATCGCTACCCAGGCCTGAAACCATTTTCGGTAAAAGAAAGCTCCATCTTTTTTGGCCGAGGCACTGATGTAAATGCACTCGAAAAAAGTATTCAGTTGGACAAACAACTAGTGCTTTATTCCAAGTCGGGCTTGGGTAAGAGTTCTTTACTCAATGCGGGATTGACGCCGCGACTGCAAAAGAAAAAAGACCTTTTCCCTTTTCGGGTTCGCTTTAGTGCTTATCGCAAAGAAGATTCTATCGGCCTGCTAGAGACAGTGAAAAATCGTCTTTGGCAGGAAGTGGAAGAGAGCTATGATATGGCAGGGATTACTGCCGCTTCTGATACCCTCTGGTATCAATTCAAAAAAGCACAATGTAGCCTTGATCATGATCCGACCTTTATTTTGGTCTTTGATCAGTTTGAGGAAGCTTTTACCTACCCTGATCGGGAACTCAATCGCTACAAAACGCAGTTAGCTAATTTGCTCAACAATTCCATGCCCAAAGCCTTTTTGGATGCCATGGAGGCCAAAGCAGATAGTTTGAGCGATGAGGATCTTGGGGCCTTTTATAAGCCGCTTAAAGTAAAGGCGATCTACGCTATTCGGTCCGACAAGATTAGTTTGGTCGATCAGCTCAAAGATGTTCTGCCAGATATCTTGAGCCATACCTATCGCCTACTGGCCCTTAATCGTGACCAGGCCGAGGATGCCATTCTCAACCCTGCTTATCAAAAAGGGGATGAGTTTTCTTCTCCGCGCTTCGACTTTACAGACGAGGCCTTGGATGCCATCTTAGACTTTCTTACCAAAGGCAATGAGCAACAGGTAGAGTCCTTTCAGCTCCAGATCATCTGCCAGTTTGTCGAGAACATCGTCATTGAGCAAGGCAAAACCCTGATCGAACGATCTGATCTGGGGGAGATCTCTAGTATTTTCGAAAATTATTATGAAAGTCTGATTGGGCGTATTCCGAGCAGAGAAGATCGCCAAAAAGCGCGTGCTTTTATTGAGGAAGGCTTGATTTTGGAAGCCGATGAAATCCGTTTGAGCCTGCACGAAGGGCAGATTGAACGAGATTTTGGCATCAGTCCTGAACTACTAGATCAGTTAGAAGAAACACGTCTGATAAGGGGAGAACCCAGTCCAAGAGGGGGGCAGATATATGAATTGAGCCATGATACCTTGATCAAGCCGATTCTTAGAGCCAAGCAGCGTCGCTTAGAAGATGAGTCTCGCAAGAAAGAAGAAGCCGCCAGAGCAAAAAGAGAGGAAGCCCGCCGTGAGCTAAACGAGCGCCAGCAACGTCGCATTATCTTCTATTCACTAGGCGCGATCCTTCTGATCTTTGTCGGCAACTTTGGTTTTTCTTGGTATCGCGGTGTTCAGGATAGCAAGCGATTGACAGACCGCTTGATTGCGCAGCAAGACTCCCTACGCCATGTAGTCGATAGTCTAGTTGCTGTGGGAGCTACTCCAGAAGATATTCAAGCTCAACTTAAGAAGCCCCTGCCAGAGGAAAAGCTTCAATCTGATCCACGTATCGGTCAGTTGGTTGACAACCTTTATGAATATCATGACAATCCAAACGGTAAAGGTTTTCAGAGCGCTAAGCAAGAGCTTTTGACCTATAAAAACGATGAAGTTTTGATCCGAGACGTGATCTATGCCGCAGAATCGGAAAAACGTTACCAACTCAATAAGCCTAGTACTTGGTTGGTAGTGAGTGCGATCAAGCAAGTAGATCCTGAAATATTGCGTAAGGAAGCGACCTTGGTTCTGGATTACTTGAAGAAGGTTTATCCCAATGTAGGGTCAAATACTAAGCGAGATATCGATGCCATTATCGGCATGATTAATCCCGAACGTCCCAAGCGAAAAACAACTCCCCCTGCTAAGCCAGATACTAGCAGTAGGGAAGCGGGAACCTCTACGCCAAGTAGCAATAACAATTCTGCGGCAACTACTGATCCGGTTCAAATACCTGAAGTGCTTGGGGTCGATAGCTCAGACATAGAAGATGCACGTTCCATCCGGGATAGAGTTAATAATATCCTAGAGCGCAGGCGTTCGAATGCTGATAGTGTGGAACAAGCAACAGCTCAAAATGATTCAACTGCTTCTGACCAATAGGTTGGAGTTGAGCGTTCCGCGCAGCGGTAATAAAAAACTAGCGCTTACTCGGCGGAGTTAGGAATGATAGGAGATTTTAGGTAATAGCTACAAATAACTCGCTTGTCACCTTGAGCGAAGTCGAAAGGCCTTTTGGGATCGGTTACTGCTTCGCAGAACGTTTGTCTCTCAAGATCCCTGCTCGATGAATTCGCTTTGGGCTCATTCATTCGGCTGGGATGACCTTTGGTGGATTTTAGCCAAGGGCAAAAGAAAAAACCGTCATGCCGGAATGCGAGGCAGGAGCATATCTGGTATCTTTTGGGGTTGCCCTGCTTCGCAGAACGCTTGTCTCTCAAGATCCCTGCTCGATGAATTCGCTTTGGGCTCATTCATTCGGCTG
>CAZHOC010000067.1:7942-11509 GCA_964534295.1 uncultured Bacteroidia bacterium
GGATGACCTTTGGTGGATTTTAGCCAAGGGCAAAAGAAAAGCCTGTCATACCGGAATGCGAGGCAGGAGCATATCCGGTATCTTTTGGGCTTGCCCTGCTTTGCAGAACGCTCATCTCCTCGCAAACCAGCAAGCTTTGAACTTTAAGCTTTAATCCGCGTCCTTTAGGAAAATCAGACTTATGACCACCAAGCTATTTTCCCTTTTGACGGGGCTACTGCTATTTAATAGTCTCAATGTACATGCCCAATCTATTGACACCTTGGTCGATGTGGGAGGCTATAATCTTCATTTTGTGATCTGGGAAGGGGAGGGGATGCCCATTTTACTTGCCGCTGGTGGGGGAAATGATGCAAGCGTCTGGACTCGTACAGATTTCGTGGAGCAATTGCACCGTATCACCCAAACGACCATCATCACCTATGACCGAGCGGGCTTTGGGCAAAGTGAATATGATCCTAAGCTGAGCGATGAGCAAAAAGCCCTGATTGACTATGGGGTTAGAGATCTTGAGCTTGGTCTTTCAAAATTGGGTTATGACAATGATTTGGTCTTTGTAGGGCATTCCTATGGGGGCTTTTATGCGGCCCTTTTTGCGCGCCAATTTCCGGAGCGGATCAAAGGGATGGTGCTGATTGATGCCAACCATATCTGCTATTATAGTGAGGAATATGTCGAAGGGCTCAAAGCAGAATGGACCGAAGCTTGGTTTGCCTATTTGAGGAGCATCAGTGAGCCTGCATATTTTGAGTGCTTATCTTTCTTTGAAACCATAGAGCACATGCGAGGCATTGAAATCGACCCTGAGATGCCCGTGATTGATCTGGTAGCTGAGGATCCCCCTTTTGACTCTCTCAATGATGCAAGCTGGCGCGACTGTCATGCAGATTTTGTGGCGGCTTCGCCGCAGCGAGAAGGTATATTGGCAGCAGATTGTGATCACTACCTACATTTTGATAATCCGAGTCTGACCATCAACGCGATCACCAAGATTTTTGCTCAAGTCGATGAGTCTGCAGACCAAGCCGCAATCTTAGAACGCAGTTTGGCTTATAATGTGCAAAGCGCCAATCGATATCGGGAGCAAGAGTTTGATTACTGGCATTCAGAAAGAGATTTCAATGGCTGGGGCTATCGTTTGCTCAATGAAGCACAAATAGAGGAGGCTATTGCCGTTTTTACCTTAAATACAGTCTTATTTCCCCAATCGGCTAACGCCTGGGATAGCTATGGGGAGGCATTACTTCTAGCTGGAAAAAAGGCGGAGGCCCTCAAAATGTATCAAAAGTCGCTTGAGCTAAACCCGAGCAATCAAAACGCTAAGCAAATCATCAAACGTCTTGAGCAGGAGTAGAAGCGTTCCGCGCAGCGGCAAAAAGTATCTCAAAATGCTACTCTCATCACTCTAGAGGCTATTTGTAGCTAAGATTGAGAGTGCTGTTTCTCCTTCGTAGAACGCTTAGCTCAAGCTTTTTCCCTAAAGACGATCACCCAGCTGACCCAAGTATCCTCTTGATTACCCCAACTGCTCATAGGCGGTTTAGTGGCAATATGTATTGAATTAGCTTACTGAAAATTCGTTGCCCATGAAAAAGCTAGTTTCTATTCTTGTGGTCTTGCTCTTTACTGCACTTGCGCATAGTCAAAATACGTTTTGGCTCGTCAAAGGAGGTACAGGCGATGAAGTTGGGAATTATCGTTCGGCACATCTTGATACGACAGCAGGAGGGAATCTAATTTGGTTATACAATTCTACTTCTACGACGACTGGTTCACAAGACATAGTGATGGAAATATGGCCCAAGGGAGGTAATTCGCCGCAAACGGAGTTGTTTTTGGGTTGCCCTAGTTTCGTGCGGCTTAACAACTTACAGATGTACCAAGACGAATTGTATCTCAATACTGCGCTGGTCAATCCTGCTGTCGTTGCCAATAGTCGGGCTGGCCTAGTCAGAATAGATACCAACGGAACCTATATCAGTAGTTTTATGTACAATGGCTCCCAGATGGGCTCTTATGGTAATGCTTATAAGTGTGTCTTCCTGCAAGACACCGCCTATTTTGTTGGTCAAGCTCGCTCTAGTGCAGGTGCTGGTAATCGAGAGGATTTCTTTTGGGCCAAATTGGATATTAATACCAATACATCACTTGAAGCAAGACGCTGGAATGGCTTTGGTACAGAGCGAATCCGTGATGCGATCTCCAATAATGCAGGAGACAGTATTTTTGCCGCTGCATATTCTTATAGCACCGGTGGCAATACCAAACCCGTTTTTTTTCATTTTGATCGCCAAGGCAATATCATCCAACAATATTACTACACTCCAAACAATAGTAGCTTCTTCCAGATCGAACCCACGGCTATGGATTCACTAGCACTATTTGGTAGTAAGGGGAGTTATCATGCCATGCGAGTCATCATGAGTAAAAATGGGCAAGCGGGTAGCTCTTTGCAATACGGTAGCAGTAATAGTGGCGTCGCCATTCGTCTAAATGGCGCTAAAGTCTATGGCAATCAGACCTTGTTGTTTGGCTATATCCATGGTGAAGCTATGGGCAATGGAGGAGATGAAGGCTTTTTGATGTCAATTGATGCACAAGGCAATGTATTATGGGCCAAAATGTATGGCGGAAGCGGCAATGAATCGATTACTGATCTGCAAGTGACTACAGATGGCTTTTATTTAACTGGCAAAACCAATAGCTCTAGTCAAGGTGGCTGGGATGCAATGCTGCTCAAAACAGATTTTAATGGGGACATTGGGCAGCTAAATCCTTGTTTTAGTATTACTCCTTATACTACTTTCGTCAATGCTTCAGCCATCACTGTAAGCCGCTTTAACTTTGGCGCAGCGAATTCTGGGGCTTTAAGTGCCTACAGTGGGCCCAATATGAGTGCTACTCCTATCAGCAATATCTTTGACGACAATTGCAATGTTCTTGGGGTTCAAATTGAGTCAAAGCTTGATGAAACGATGATCGAGCAAGCTGAGTTCTCGGTTTTTCCCAATCCCTTCGGGCAACGCTTATCTATAGAGCTTGCTGAGCCGACTGATCACTTAGAGCTTAGTTTGATTGATCAAATGGGGGAACTCGTACAACAGCAGTCTGAGGAACTAGGAGGAGAGTCCAGCTATGATTGGAGCCTGCCCGACTTAGCAGCGGGAGTCTATGTCCTACGAATACAGACCTTTCATGAAGGTCGTATGCAGGTGTATCAAAAGGCCTTGTTGCATCATTAAGTCTGCTTCGCAGAACGCTTATTCCTCGCCTTCGGATGCTACAAAGCAATGCCTTGTAGCACGCAGGTCATAATCGTTCCGCGAAGCGGTCCTCTAAACGCTGAACCTCAAATGTGTAATAAAGCTAAATCACCCCATCTTTGATGGCAGTGAGGATCAAATTGGCCTTGCGTTCGCCGAGTTTGTCGATGAGTTCTTCCTTAGAGGCGGCTTTCAGTTTTTTGACCGAGCGGAAGGCGCGAATGATTTCTTTCTCCGCTTGGGGACCAATGCCTTTGATTTGGGTTAGGAATTCGATAATGGCTTCATCTTCCATGTTTTCCAG
>CAZHOC010000068.1:0-11492 GCA_964534295.1 uncultured Bacteroidia bacterium
ATTAGACTCCATTTTGGTAGCTCTAAATGCTTAATCACTCTTGGCAAAAGCAATATGATCAAAGGCGCTAGATTGAGCATCATAAGCCCAAAAGCCTCGAAATTAAAATATTCCTGATTGTGCCAAAAAAGGATGTCTATAAAGCTGTTTCCATAGGCAATGTTCATCCCTAAAACCCCTATACCAAATTTACTCGCATAGTAAGCCAAAACTGGGACAGCGAGAAACCAAGACCATTTCTTTTCTAAGAAAAGGCCGACCGCGCCGCCGATCAAAAGTAGGCTAGGAAAAAAATAAGCTACCGAAAGAAAGTCCCAGCTTTTGGCCTGATCAAACATAAACCTTAGAAATTCCAGCTCACTTGGCAAAGCAAGGCTTACAATGAGGGCTATAAATACCGAGGCAACTAGAAGTAGCGGGTTTTTATTTTCAACAAATTGACGAAGATCAGTTTTCCATTTTTCCTGTCCAGCACGCAGCGCTTTTTGCTTGGCGAGTTTGAGATCTTGTTCTCGTCTCACTTCTGTGGTGAGCGCTTCTATTTCCGTGGGTTCGATTTCCCTGCTTTTGAGTTCCGCCTCGGCGAACGCTACTACCTCGGGCAAATAATCAGCAGAGGATTCAATGATTTCGACCAGCTCCTTGGGAGTTAGTCCTTTGATGCGTGTTTCATGGTTCATATTGGCAATTTAACAGTGCCTTGGCTCAGCGCAAAATCTCAGCTAAGCGCTCATGATAAAGCGGATATTTGCTAAGATTATGGTGGGTGCCGCCTTCTATAACGATAAAATTGTCCTCATGGGATAAGAGGGGTTTTAGTTTTACCGCGGAGCGGAACGGTACCACATAGTCCGAAGTGCCCTGAAAAACGAAAACTTCATTTTTGCTTCCAGCTACATATTCGTAATTGGCAAACTGAAACTCCTCATTCCACCAGATGCCAATGGGGAACCGCGCTCGCAAAACATCTGGCACTGAATAAAAAGGCGTCTCCAAAATCAATACTTCTCCAGCATGCTGTGCACTGAGATAACTGGCAGGCCCACTGCCTAAACTCCGGCCATAGATTACTATCGAATCTGTCGCATATCGCTCTCTCCCCCACTCCCAAGCCATTTCTGCACTGGTAAAGATCAGCTCCTCATTAGGACTACCAGGACTTTTGCCATAACCGGGATAATCAATGGCCAAGACTTCATAACCCAAGCGAGTGATATCCACTACATACTCTCCCCAGCGTTGTAGGTTATCAGCATTGCCATGGAAGTATAGCACTAAGCCCTTGGCTACACCATCAGTCTTAAAACGAAGGGCATTGATTTTCAAGCCCTCCTGCTCTAACCACAACTCTTCAAAAGGACGATCAAAACTAAAGGCATAATCGTTGGCCAATTTCTCCGGCAGAAAGAGCACTTTCTCCAGAAATACATTGAGAAATACTACAACTAAGGCATATAGTCCCAGTATGCCAGCGATGATGTATAACCACTTCATGCTTGTGATCTTTGATTGGTCAAAATCGTAGCGACGCAAAATTTCGCGTCGCTAGCTGTATTCGAATAAGCGTTCCGCGCAGCGGTAAATAAAGCCTAAAGAAAGCTATCTCACGATTACAGCCTCTTCTTTCAATCCAGCCGCTGCGCGGAACGCTTCTTTCGCTTTTCCAGTAGGATCGGGATCGCGAAGGATTACCTCTTTGGTTTTATCACCCCCGACGGAAACGAGGACTCCACTACCGGGCATGGCTTCGATTTCTTTGAGCATAACGTTTTCGACATCTCTGAGCCCGATTACGGGAGCGGTGCCAGCCAAAAGCCCCTGACGACCTCTAAAGCCATCTACCCTCAGATTGTTGACATCGTAGAAGTAAGCGGCACTCCCCCACTTAGGTTCAGTACGCTCTTCATTCCAATTGACTTCCAGGTTTTCGACGGTCAAGCCATCCACATGATGCGCCTCAAAACCGTGAGTAGCACGCTTGTCTCGGTAGTCCTCGGCATACATAAAGAGCTGTACATTGCGTAGCTGAATATTTTCAAGGCGACGACCTTCAGCATGCAAAGAATCTGGGGCATAGCCTTCGATTTTGGAAGTCCCCTGCCCATGGGCGATGATGTTTTCGAAGAGGACGTTGCGGATCACGCCAAGACGTGCATTAGGCGAGCGCTTCTTGAGCACTAACCAAATAGGATCGCCATTGCCCCACCAATTGAAGTGCTTACGATTGGTTTCGATGGTGATATTAGAGAAGATGACATTTTCTACGGTCGCTCCATCGCGAACGACAATACTCAAGCCGCGATTGCTATTGCGTACCACACAATTGTTGAAAACAATATGGCGAAAGTCTCCATTGGACTCAGTGCCTATTTTGAGGCCTGTGGAGGTAGAAGTCAAAACACAATTCGTTACCGTTACATTGACACAGTCTTGGTATTTTTTATTGTTGGCGAGGGTAGATTTCAAAACGATGGCATCGTCGCCGCAGGTAATGATACAATCAGAAACCGTAACATCTTTACAACCGTCGATGTCCAATCCATCGGCATTGACGCCTGCATCTAAGCTAGCATATAGGTAGATCCCGCGCACATAAACTCGCTCACACCACTTAAAAGAAACGGTCCAAGAGCAGCTCTCGATTAAATCAATATCTTCGAGCGTAACGTCAACACAGTTTTCTAAAGTGATCATCCGCACTAGCGGTTCCACTTTATAATACATCTTCATTTCGACACCGGCTGCTTCTGCATTTTCGGTGATCTCACGGATAAAGCGGTCCACTTTTTTGAGGTCTTCATAGGTTCGGCGAGCCTGCCCATGAATACGACCTTTGCCTTTGATACCGATGTTATAAGCACTATCTGCGTATACCAAACAGGGACGATTGGCAGTGGTCAAAAAGGGATAGTCTTTGGGATCTTGGCTAGCCCAAAGGGTTGCTCCTCCTTCTAATTCAAGGGTAACATTGCTTTTCAAAATCAGGGAACCGGACAAATAATCACCGGGAGGAAAATAAACCGTCCCCCCTCCAGCTTCGTGGGCAGCGTCAATGGCTGACTGTAATTGGGTGGTTACTTTATCGGCTTTGTTGCCGCTGGCACCATATTCTTTGACATTGTAATAAGGCTTTTGGGCCCACATCAGGCCGTAGGCGAGAAAAGTCGCGAGAAATAGAATCTTCTTCATAGAGGAAATTTAGCATTTTTCATCCTGCAACCAACCATTTGATTGCTGCGAGGTACATTAATGCGATTAGATTAAGATTTGGTACATCGGTTTTTGTGAGGAGCGCTGACAGAGTCAAGGACCCTGTCAGCGTTCCCTTTAAATTGCTTAATTTTGCGCTCGATGAAAAGAATTGCTTTACTGTTTGGCTTGATCTTTTGTGGTGGCTGGGCCTTATTGGCTCAACAACCCGTCTCTCCTATAACTAGTCCTCAGGATAGTTTGGTGCAAGACAGCATAACCGAAAGCCGACGCGTAAAGATTCTGCATGCTGATTATCTAACCTTCACGAAGAAAGAGGATGAAGCCATTCAGAAGCTAATCGGCAAGGTACGTATGCAACAGGACTCAACCCTCTTTTACTGTGATAGTGCCTATTTCTATGAGGATAAAAACCTAGTAGAAGCCTTTAACCACGTAAGGGTGGTCATGAGCGATGGGGTTATCCTAACTGGGGACAAGCTGACATATGAAGGGGATGAAAAAATCGCCAAGGTTCGAGAAAAAGTAAAGCTCGAGGACGGGGATATGACCCTTACCACCGACCGCATTACTTATTACCGCAATGAAAAATATGGGTATTATGATGGTGGGGGAACATTAAATGATCAGGACAATACCTTGACTTCGCAGTATGGCTATTATTATTCGGAGGAGGATATGGCCTATTTCAAAAATGCCGTACGCCTAGAAAATCCTGACTACATCCTTGAGACAGATACCCTAGGTTATAATACGGATACAGAAGAAGCCTTCTTTTTGACCTATACTACCATTGTCAGTGATGATGGAGACATCGAGACTACCCGTGGACGTTATGACACCAAAAATGAGTTTATCTACCTCGTAGAACGCTCAACTGTACGTGATTCCACTTATACGCTCATTTCAGATACGCTGATCTATGCCGACAGCACCGATTTAGGGCGCGCCTGGGGCAATGTGGTGATCGAGCAAGATACTAGTCTCACGATCTTGGGAGAGTATGGTGAATTCAAACGCCGGACAGAAGAAAGCTTTATCACGGAGGACGCTGTCGCAATCCAAACCATGGAGGATGATACCCTCTACATGCTGGCGGATACACTCTTTTATTATAAGGAAAAACGCTTGATACCGCCTGCTGACTTTGCGATTCAGGATAGCATCCCGAGTGTCCCTCCGGACTCCGTCCTCTCAGATTCTATGATGGTGGATTCCGCTTTGGTGATGACAGTTGATACTATACCAAGCGGATTGGCGCTCCCAGATTCCATGGCTCTAGTCGATCAAATGCAAGATAGCATTGGTCTGATTGGCCCCCCTCCTTTAGATACGCTTGAGGTTACCATATTTAGGGCCCATTACAATGTCATTTTCTTCATGAATGATATGCAGGGCAAGGCTGATTCTCTGGTTTACTTTTATGATGATTCTCTCATCAATCTCTTTGATGACCCTGTCCTTTGGTCAGAGGCCAATCAATTGACGGGAGATACCATTAAGGTTTGGATGCGCAATAATCAGGTTGACTCCATGTGGGTAGGGGCTGATGGTTTCTTGGTATCAGAGGAAGACTCGGTTGGCTTTAATCAAATCAAAGGCAAAGAACTGAGAGTAAAGTTCAAAAACAACGAGCTCAAACGCATGCACGTTGTGGGCAATTCCGAAAGCATCTACTATGCGCGGGATGATAGCGATACCGTTAATGTCAGCTATACAGGTGTCAATGAAGCGAGCTCGCAGCAGATGATGATGTATTTCGCTGACAATGAGCCAGTAAAGATTGTATTTTTGAGCAAGCCGGAGGGAACGTTTCGACCGTTCTACGAAGTAGTAGGCAAACCCAACCAGCTAGACGGCATGCAATGGAGGATCAATGAAAAGCCTGAGAATCCTCGCCTATTTGATCCGACCGTTCCAGCCTTGCCAGCGGAGGATGAAGTACTACCCATAGAAGAGGAAATGCCAACGGGTATTATTCCACAATCTGATACTTTGCCCGCACAGTCTTCCGATCAAAAGCGTTGAAGTGCCACCACTCACTATTGATCATATGAAAGCCCGCCTCTCGCATCGCTCTGCGAAGGATTAGTCGATTGTCAACCTGTGCTTGAGTAAGTTCGCCTGAGGCGACAAATTGGGCTTCGTATCGAGGCTGAGCCTGATTGCCAAAGAAGTCAAAAGGCGTCCCCATATCAACTAAGCCAGAATCTAAGTGATATAAGCCAAGATCGACAGCAGCACCAAAGTTGTGCATAGAACCACTCTTGGGCGAAGCCACGTATTTTTGCTGATCTGTCCCTTTGACGATCTCCCACATTTTGAATTGTACCGAGCGGGGTCGCACACAGTCATAAAGCAATAATTTGAGCCGAGGATGCACCACATCAATCCTGGCCTGAGCATCAGCTAGCATATCCACTACCTCTGGTTGAAGATAACATTCGTTGAAATCACCGTAGACATCTTGCTTAAGGAAGTTGTCAGGAGTGGAGTACTTAATATCCTGAATTGCATCTCCAATTTTCTCTCGGACTTTGATAAGTCCCTGATCTATAATCTTTTGTTCCAGCTCCGAAATAGGTATTGGCTCTGGCTCCGGCATGCGGGCAGGCGCTAAACGACTAGTGGCAGGATTTGCTTGTGGACCTTCATCAGCGGTTTCATCGCTAATCTGTAGGCTATCGCCCTGCTCGACGACTATACTCTCGGACTGCTGGGATTGTGGCTTAGCACATGCCAGTAGGATCGTGAGTAGCAGTAAGAATGGTAGTTGTTTCATAAATTCCTTGCCCAAATATACCGGAAAAAGCATTGCAGGGAAAACCCGCCTTTTCTAGGAGCAAACGAGCTAGCCACTTCCCCCGTATTATCACTATTATTGCAGCTAGAATTAGAAATTGAATGATCCAGAGAGACTTTATCATGCGCATGATCCAAGAGGCAGCAGAAGCTATCGCTGCTTTGATGGGTTACAGACAAGGAGGGAAATACGAGGCGGCGCTAAAACTCCTAGGAGAAACTTATGAGGCTTATTTCCCTTTTAATGGGGAATTGTTGCGCAATACAGAGGAAGAGGATTTAGTAGCCATGATCCTTGAAGAATACAGTGTGGACGAACAATTGCTGGGAACTTTGGCAGATTTGCTGAGAGAAGAAGGTGAATATTGGTTTGAGCAAGGACAATATGACAAAGCCAAAGCAGCGCTTAGACGCTCCATGATCCTACTCAAATACATGAATGAGCAGGAGACAGAAATCTACTCTTTGGATCGTATGAACAAACTAGGCTTGATCGAAGATCGACTCGATGATCTCTAAGAAGTAATCTCAAACACTATCAGGCCAATATTTGCGAGGAGCGAGTAAGTATACTATCATCGGGCAAATAACGATCTGATGAAATCCTATCTCCTAAGTTTCCTTTTTCTCTTCACGCTTGTCTTTGGCTTAGCTCAAAGCCGCATTGAAGGGCCCTTCTCACTAGAAAGTGAAATCTTTCCTCAGACAGAGCGAGATTATTGGCTTTATATCCCTGAACAGTACGATCCAAGCAAAGCGAGCTGCATAATAGTAGTTCAAGATGGATTAGGCCGTGCTAAAGGCTGGAGACTCCCTGCAGTCATGGATTCTCTTATTGCTTTGGGAAAGATGCCGGTAACAATTGGCATTTTTGTGGACCATGGCAGAGTAGTCGCAGCAGACTCACTGGCATATCCACGCTTCAATCGAAGCTTTGAGTATGATGCCCTAGGAGATCGATATGCCAATTTCTTATTGGAGGAGTTACTACCTGAGGTCAAGCAATCTTATAATATCAGCGAAGATCCCAATGACAGAGCCATCGCCGGAGCTAGCTCAGGCGGAATTTGTGCTTTCAATGTAGCTTGGGAACGCCCGGATCAGTTTTCACGGGTCTTAAGTACCATCGGTACATATGTGGGATTAAGAGGCGGAGACGAATTTCCTACATTGGTCCGAAAATCCGAGCCTCGCCCTATCCGAGTCTTTTTGGAGGATGGAAGCAATGATCTCAATATATATGCTGGGGATTGGTGGGTAGCCAATCAAAATATGTTATCGGCTCTCGATTGGGCTGCTTATGAAAATCATCATATTTGGGGAGAAGGAGGACACAATAGCCAAGGGGCGCGTAAGATATTGCCAGAAGCATTAGTATGGTTATGGGAAGGCTATCCTCAGCGTCCACAAACCCATTTAGATCAGTATCAGGGGGCGGATATTTTGCTAGAGGGAGAGGCTTGGGTACCGCTCTTCGCGGAACGCCAGCACATTGGGCCGATAGCCACCAATGCCCAAGGAGAACTCTTTTTTGCCAATCTGGCGGATTCGGCCATTTATAAGCTCGAAAGTGATGGTTCAGCTTCATTATTTCAAGAAATAGGTTTCAGGCCTGCTAGCATGAGCTTCGGGCTCGATGGAAAATTATATGTGGCTGATCCAGCCTCAAAAAGATTATTTGCCTTTGCCGGTAATAATCAAGCAAGACTAATCATGCGAGAGATCGCAGTCGATAAAATCTTTGCGAGTCCGAAGGGCCTCTACTTTACCGAAATAGGCGAAAGAGACATTAACCTGCTTGCGCTTGATGGCCGTACTATTCTCAAAATCAATACAGGCGCGGAGGTCCGGGCCCTATGTTTGTCCGCAGAGCAAAGCTTTTTAAATGTCGCATTAGCAGATCAGGTCTTTGGCTATTCTTTTCGCGTCGGCAAAAATGGGGAATTGTCTGCTGGCCAAGCCTACATCCATTATCATATTCCCTACGGCCAAGCCAATGCTCGCCCCCAAGCCATCTGCGTAGATCAAAATAATTTTAGCTATACCAGTACGAATATGGGTATCCAAGTGGCAGACCAATTGGGGAGAATCCAATTTATCATTAGCACTCCTAGTGATCGCAATCAAGGATTGGCGTTTGGTGGGGCAGATCTCTCCCAACTGTATCTTGTATCTAACGGCAAGCTCTACCGCCGCAAACTCAATCGTCAGGGCACTCAAAGTAGCATTAAGGCACAAAAGCCAGGCGAACCCAGGATGTAGAAGAGGTTTACGTAAAGCTGAGAGAGCTAAGGGATAATTCCTTAGCTCTCTTTTTGTTTTTGGCATGAGCGTTCCGCGAAGCGGTCAAATGTTACCAAAGTTCCCTCCGCTACGGTCGGGATGACAAATGATGATTCAGGTTAAGCCCAATCGCTCAAACTGTCATCCTGAGCTATGTCGAAGGAACTGGAGGGATTAGCGTTCCGCGAAGCGGTAAGCTCCCAAAAAGGCAATCTATGCCTAATACCCACCAATTGGAAAATCAGGTATTTATACCCTATACCAAATAACGAATAGATGATAGCTTGAGAACTTTACAGCCAAAAACAATTAAATCACCTTCTCATGAAAAACGCCTTAATACCTTTTCTAATTATTTGTATTGGCTTGAGTCCTATTAAGGCTCAAGTATTTGTCAATGCCAACGCTACTGGCACCAATGATGGTACCTCCTGGACTAATGCGTATACAGACCTAGTCAATGCCATTGTTAGCAGCCCTACAGGAAGTCAGATTTGGATCGCGAGTGCAACTTATGTACCAGGAGGGGATCCTAATGCTAGCTTTCTGATTGACAAACAACTAGAACTATATGGGGGCTTTACCGGAACAGAGAGTAGCCTTGCCGAACGCGATATCGCAGCCAATCCTACGATTTTATCCGGGGACAACAATGGAGACGATACGCCAGGAGACTTCCTTAACCAACGGTTGGACAATGCAAATACAGTATTGAGATTTACCTCTACTATTGATAATAGCACTATCATTGATGGTTTCACTATTAGGGGTGGGCAAGCAGATTCGATAAGTACCGATTTGCTTTACAATAGTGGCGCGGGGATATATACCGAAGGAAAACCGATCATCCGACATTGTACCATCACAGATAATTTCGCATCCAATTTAGGTGGAGGATTATTGGCCGAAGGAATGAGTGCAGGAGGTATACTGATAGAATCCTGTTCATTCACCAATAATTATTCAGACAATGTCGGCGGTGGAGCAATGATTTCTGGGACTGGGCTTACAGTATCCCATATTATAGATTGCGAGTTTGAAAACAATTTTGCCGTACAAATAGGAGGCGGGATAATGGTTGGGGGTTCTAGTAGTGAGATCCGTTCTAGTCTGTTTAAGGACAATACCGCCAACTTTTTAGGGGGCGGAGTCATGTTATTTTCAGGAATCGACAATCGACACAATGTAATTGACAGCTGTGTATTTGAAAACAACCTTTCCACGCTTGGGGGAGGAATATACGCCGAACCACAAGGATCTATGATCAGCCTGCTGGTTCAAAACAGCCGTTTTAGCGGTAATAGAGCGGAGCTTTTGACCCCAAGCTATTCCCCCTCGGGAGGTGGCATTGAGGTTTTTTACGATCCAATTGCGGATCGTGATACCAGCATCATCAGAGCTTGCACTTTTGAGAATAATGAAGCCGAATATTCAGGGGGAGGCTTGTATTTTGTAGGTCTTGGTTCAAACACTTTAAGTTTAGTTGATAGTTGTATCTTCCAATCCAATTTCCTCACAACCGATGCCTTCCAAGGAGCGGGCAGTGCTTATTTTAATTTAGGCAATTCGAATGACATCCAATATAGACGTTCTCAATTCTCTGATAATAGAAACGGGAATAGAGGAGCGCTCAGTTTGGTTTATGGTGCAAATAGTGAAGGCGAATCCCTGGTTCAGGAATGTGATTTCATTGATAACATTGCCAATTCTTATGGTTCAGGTATTTCAGTTAGAGCGTTTAGCAGTGCCCTTAGTGCGGATATTAGAATTGAAGATTCTTATTTTGAGGGTAACCTTATCTCCAATCCCTTATTTGGACAAGGAGGCGCTTTGACAATTGCCAGCTTTCTCAATGATTTTGAGGCGGTGGTCAACCGATGTGAGTTTGTAGATAACCGAAATAGCAATTCAGCTGCGGCTATCCAGCTTTTGGAGGATCCCCCTTCGCCAAGTATACCGGGAGCCACTGCGACCATTCAAAATTCTTTGTTTACTAGACATGATACAGGGCGAGCGGTGATCATTGCCGATAAATTCCCCAATACGATCCTGTCTAATAATACCATAGCCGACAATGATATTGATGCCATCATCGTTCAAAATGGGGCAAATATCAAATTGCGTAACAATATCCTAAGCGGGACGGAGCTTGCAGGTCCAAATCTCCAAGCAAGTTCTAATAGTTCGATTGAATCTCTGGGCGGTAACCTTAGTAGTGATAGTAGCGGAGTTGGTTTATTGGGTGCTCAAGATATCATCGGTATTGATCCAGAATTTGAGTATGGTGCTGATGCTCCTTACAAAATTAGTTTCCTCAGCCCAGGAGTAGATTTAGGCGTCTTTTATCAAGGCTTTTTGCCTTCAGAAACCGATGCCTTGGGTAACCCACGTTTTCAGGGAAGTGCCATAGATGCAGGTGCATACGAAAGTCCTTTTGTTACTTCAGTAGCGCCTTCGGCGAACGCTTATTCTTTGCATTTCTATCCAGTACCAGTAGTGGAGCAAGCTACGATCGAATTGGATAATGCTTGGCAAGGAGAGATTGTGGTAAGTGTTTATAATCAACTCGGGCAGAAAATGTACCAAGAGCAGATAAGTAAGAGAAACGTTCAGCAAAGCTGGCAAATAGATATTAGTCATCTCCCTGCGGGGAACTATCAGTTGGTGCTGGCGCACGAAACCACAACAGTCAGTAAAGGCTTTGTGAAGCGATAAGCAACTATGATAAAGGAAGAGTGGCAAAGGAGGATTCCCTTGCCACTCTTTTTGTTTGTGTGATAAGCGTTCTGCGAAGCAGTGCTGTCTAGCCAAAGTTCCCTCCACTGCGGTCGGTATGACTAATGAGAAATAAGCGAGGCTCAACCACTCAAATTGTCATCCTGAGCTCTGTCGAAGGAACTTTCGGGATGAGCGTTCCGCGCAGCGGTAGGCCCAAAACCACTACCTACCAAAGCGGATAAAATGAGGCTCTACAATCGGAGAGCCACCTCCATCGGTCGTATTGACATAACCACCGGCTACCCAGTCTTGTGGATTTTGCATGGCCCGTCGAGCAGTATTATAGTCTCCCCAGCGATTGGTACAGCGATCGCTCAACTTAGGGTAATAGACCACAAAATCCCCCCATACGCCTACGGCATGGCTGGCATAGAAGCTACCACCGCCAAAACCAAGACATACCGATCTCACCGGCGCTA
>CAZHOC010000069.1:0-11383 GCA_964534295.1 uncultured Bacteroidia bacterium
ACGAGCATGATTGCCAGCGCGGCGATTTCCTTTCCGTCACTCAGATACTCTCGGTAGAGCCTGAGGAGGTCTGTCACGCCGTTGGTGGGATTGATCGCTGGGCCTGCCTCATCATTTTTGCAGGGTGCTGCAGGACGCTCCGACTCTGACGGGGCTGGATCCGGACTCGGAGTTTCTACCGTGGGTTCTGCAGCTGATCCCGCCATAAATGCCGCGACTGCATTTCGCGCGGCGGAAATTTCTTCATTTTCTTTTGGTTCGCCTTCGGCGACGGCCCTTACTTCTGGGGTTTGCCTTTCCTGAGTTTTCGCATCAGATCCCGACGATAGTCGGACCTTTTGACTCATTTCTTTATTGATAAGTATTTTCTTATCTAATGATACCTTGAAATTTTCAAGGATAAAACCGCCTGCCTGCACCCCAAAGCCGTCAAAAGTAAAAAGAGGGGTGCCGCTTGGAATGGCCCCCTCAGGAATCAGGATAGGATTGATCAGGATGGTATAGTCAGCGGCGCGTCCGTGGTTGCGCTTGATCGGCTGCCAGCCAAAGCCCCGGCCTTTCTGAGTAAACTGGCAGCGATACCTGGCAGGCGCGTCATTTCCGGTGCGACTGCAGCCCACGATTCCGGCCAGACCGAACTTGCTGAGGTATCTACCCACGTTCGATTTGTCGCGCTTTCCGTTTTGGGCTTCGTGGTTGTTGATACTGACCCGATTGGTGACAGGACGACCTAGGTTGATATCTCGTGCTGCCTGAGCGGCCCAGGCTCTCATGATGTTCCAGAGACAGTTTTCGTCTCCGACCTTGATCCGAGCGGGATAGCTGCGCTTGAAATCAGGCTGAGGATACTTATCGTTGTGAGCCTGGATCAACTCGCGAATCGCAGGTTGCATGGCTTGGAACAACTTGTCGGCGTAGACACGTGCCATAAGAGTATTGTTTGAAGGTGGGCAGGCTACCGCCGTAGCGGCAACCTAACCCTCACCTTACTTCTGGTCTTTTTGAGGGGATTGGCTTAAGAGGTTGGGGACAGGACAAGCCTGCCCCCTTCCTACAGCACAACCATGAAACACAAGAGGCAAGGGTAGGAGTCGAACCTACTGAAGGCCACGGCTTTTGGCTGATGGACCAACTCATCAACTTCATCCGAACCACCCAATTGCGGCCTTGCCTTTGCCGGATGCTTCCGGCGAGTAAGAGAAAGCTATTCTTACTCTTTGCCTTTAGGGGAATCAGGAGATAAGACTGCTAGCAGTTTATTCTCAGTGATCCACTTGAAATGCTCTAAGTCTAAGGTGCCCCGAAACTCAAAATCATTTGACCGGATCTCCCAAATAATTTCGGACTCATTTCCATCAGGAGACACTTCTTCCGCATTTACAATCCGAATAGTAGCGTGATTTCGAGATAGTAGGAACCCTCTTTGCCACATCAATTCATAATCCTCGCCAGCCTGACTCCACCCTTCAACTGAGGAGGGAAACCAGCTCAACAACCCCAACACCCGTAGTTTTGCGGTCCTTTCTAAATTTTCCTTTCGCTCTTCTTCTTGCTGATCAATGAACCGGAGTGCTCGGCTCAAATTGTGATTCAACTCCTTAAGCTGATCGACCAGCAGCATAGACACTGCGGCATTGCCGACTGAGGCAACTCCATCAAGCATGTCCAAAATTCGTGTTCCTTTCATAAGTCATTGATTGATTTTGAAACTGGTGACTATCCCCGGATTCGAACCAGGAGCACCCTAGTTGATTAGGTTAGGGCAGGTACTTAACATAGGGCCAATCACTCCCCATGTTGACCAGACGCGGTTCAGCAAACCGCCGCTCTACCACTGAGCTAATAGCCATTTAAAAAGTGCGCCGAGAGACCTACATAGAAATTCAGGTACCAGAAACTCGTGTTAAAAAGGGACATAATAGGCCCTCGGCGCTTGCTGTCCTCTCCACCTAGGACTGACCTCATCATAGAGAAAAGTGAAACTTGGTGGAGCGAAGAAAAGAACGAATTAAGCCTTGTTTACTCTGTCAAGAGTTTGATTTATAGCGTTTTGTGCGTATATTTAATTGAGGATTTACAGCCCGTTTTTGCACATCATATCGCGACGGAACGCGGCCACTTGGAGCAAGTGTATCTCCCTGTTTGCGTCCTCTCTCCCCTCCTTTCCATATCTCAGCCATACCGCATCGGTACAGGTCCCAGGCTTCAGTATCACTCAGGCCTTGGATGGTTTTGGTTATGCTTCTTTGCTTGTCCATAGTTGCTGTCTTAGGTGCTCACACACTGTCTCCACTTGCTTGATCTCAGCCTTCAACAAGGATTCGGTCGATAGGGTAGTGGTGATTTCGATACCAGCACTAGAGTCCTCCCCATACCAAAACTTACACCTTAGCTCAGGTCTACTCTTGCCTTGGGGCAAATCCTCAGGAGGTAAAAAAGACATGAGCTTATCCAAATACTCAAGGAGATCTTGGATCATGCGAAGCTTTTCGCGGGTAGATTTAATTGATTCTCTATCCATGATTCTGCATTAAGTGGCACGGGAGGGAGTCGAACCCAGATTAGCCCCGCTTGGCTCCATGCCACCGCCCCGGAGGGCGGCTGATACTAACTACTACTACTCGCTAACTCATCGTTGTTAACCATCCCCATTCGACACTAGGCGACCGCTGCTCCTCTTTCCTTCCCCTCCGTCTGAACTTCTCTACCTGAATCAGGAATGAGGCTCCCAGCTTGCCCACGGGCATTTGCTCAAGTCCGACCACTTCTTCCTCCTCTCGTGTCTCAATGAATCGGGCATAATCCTTCCCCATCACCTTTTTCAAGGCTTGTGCAGCGGTCACCATGTGCGTCGAATTGATTTTGATTTGACAATAGGGCAGAGCCCCAACAAAAGAACGGTAATCAGAAAATTTTACAACTATTCAATTTTTGCTGACTCTTTTAGGCGGCTTGTGATTCATCTAGGTTGATGCCGTAATCTACTAGGGCATTTTCCATGACTTGCTTTTTCCTCATTTCCGCTTCTCGATCCCCAAAGGAGAAATGCGGATCAGAAAACTCTTCAATGGTACAGTGAAGATGCTGGCAAAATAAATGCGCCTCAATCCAATTGGGGGAGTAGTCTCCATTCATCAACCGCCTCCATCGCTCTCTAGGGTTTACGCCCCAAAATACCTCACTATGGGCTTCCTTGATTTCTTCGACTTTGCCCTTGCTCACTTCCTGAAATCGCTCACCAAGACGAAGCATCTGCGCATAGTCATGCACCTTGATGCCCTGCTTGTGAGATTTTCGGTAAATCATGTACTCTCCCAATACGGTTCCCATAGGTTTCCGCCTTTAATTTCTTATACTTGATAAATGTCTTTGTTGATTACAATAATGATTAGAATAATTAATAATGTCAAGTCTCGATAGAAAAATTAATATTAATCTTTCCCAAAAATCCACGTATGCTGAAAGAATTACGGCTTTCTTGGATTATAAAGGACTGAATAAGAGGGACTTGGAGAGGGAGGCAGATATTAGTAATGGATTGGTTGGTAGGTCGATAAAAGTCAACGCTATATTGGGAGGAGATACCCTTAGAAAACTTTTGACTGCTTTTCCTGATCTAAATGCAAACTGGCTGATTACAGGAATAGGAGAAATGCTAATTGATTCTTCATCTAATCAGCTTCAGGAGAAGTCTATCTCGAATTCTCTGGATTCTGTCGGTATTCCTGTAATTGAAATAGTAGATCCTGCTGGCAATTCTCAGGTAGCTGTCTTGGACGTCCGTGCTGCTGCTGGCTACCCATCCCATTATCAAGATCGAACATTCTGGTCCCAGCTTCCTGTCCTCAGCCTTCCCTTTAATGAGCTAAGGGGGCGCACACACATTGCCATCGAAATCGAAGGCAATAGCATGGAAGAAACCATCCAGCACCGAGATCATGTTATCTGCTATCAAATATCAGACTGGACGGATGCGGCCAGCGGCTACATATACGCAGTGGTTACGGAAGATGGAATTATCTGTAAGCGTCTTGCTGACTCCGAAGGAGACAGCTACACGTGGCGCAGTGATAACCCTGATTATGGGGATCAAGTAATTCACGCTTCTCGCATTCTCCAACTGTGGCGGGTGCGGTATAAGATCAGTAGCAACTTACGCAGGATTGAGCCAGTCACTCCCATTCGGGACGTCATAGGTAGGCTGGATCAGCTTGATAGTCAGATCCGATATGTCAACAAGTTCTTAGACGATTTTTTTACGAATAGAAAACAGTAACCACATGAAAACTAGACCCCTACTTTCCATTTTGATCCTTGCCTTACTAGCCTCTTGTGATAGCCTTCCACTAAGATCCTCGTCTGAAAAAGCAGAAGAATCTGAGACATTCACCTATTACACGACTACGGTTGACAACCTTAGCCAGCGGGAGTTTCCTAACCTCCAATCGCGCATTATCAACCGAATAGGTGAAGGTGAGAAAGTCGAGTTTCTGAATGAAACCACAGACTTTACTGAAAGAGTTGAGCTAAGGGGGAGGGTATATAACGAGCCTTGGGTAAAGGTCGATTACCAAGGCCAAACAGGCTGGGTATATAGAGGCGGATTGAGCGCGGCAGGTGCTCCAATCGAACCTCTCCAGGGCGAACTAAACGAGCCTCCCCCTACACGTCGGTTTACACCCTCTTCCAAGTATGAACTGAGTGACTTTTGGGGGCTCTGGCAAGTAGACTTAAAGACAGTTGATGCCAATTGTGCAGGAAGATATGAGGGCGAAGTCATTATTGAAAAATGGAGAATAGAAAGAGTCAATTTTGGGGAAATTATTATCAGGTCGGATGGAACTGGGACAAACTTCACCAAATATCAGGGAGACTATGATGCTGGTTATCTCCGTGGTTCATATGAAAAAAGAACACGTTTGCTCTCAAATAGACCTACTTCTTCTGCATCTTTTAGTATTGTAATTACTGGGGACGAAACGTTTGAAGGCAGTAGGTTCTTTTATGACTACAAGACTGGTTGCTCTGTAGAGTATCACGTAGAAGGCAAAAGATTTTAAGGTTCAATATGAATAGCTTTTTGGATGATTTTTTTCGGAATCCTCGTGCCTAGTGATTATATCATTTTTTATTAAGTATTACCATGGAGGTATTGGAAGCGCTAAATCTGGATGGAGTAATTAATGACCAATTGCGGCATATGAGTATGCTTTTTAGATGATTTATCGGAATCCTCGTGTCCCATGAAAATATAATTTTTGATCAAGCACTACTATGGAATTACTGGAAACACTTACTGAGAATGGCTTCACTAGCTATGTGAAAATGCCTGACCTGGATGGAGTACCTAGCTTTGAGTACTTCAGGAAAGATTGGCAAATCTCATTTACATCAAATGCAGATGAAATGACCAGGGAATATATATACCAACTCTCCGTTCTTTTGCACTATTTCCCATCAACTAATCAGGTAAAAGTTGAATGCCTTTACTGCTACCCTAAGCCAGGTCATAAAGGTTTCAAAAGTATCGGTCACGTTCATATAGCTCCTAGAGAAGAACCTTTTTACTTAGGGACTTCACCAGGCGAAACCGTTAGCGATTTTTTGTGTGGGTTTGGAAGGGGAGAAATGATTGAAGCTGACGCTTCATCTGCCTATCAGGTGGGACGGGAAATGATGGAGGAGTTGATAAAGGAATTGCCTGAGGTTGAGAGTGGGCTAGGGGAGGCGTTTGGGGTAGTGGGGTAGATTGGATATTTGAGGATCTTTTCAGGTGAGTGTTTTCGAAAGGTCGTAGAGTGAGAGTGAATTCAAATTATCTTTGGTGTGATACTTCTAGATAAAAAGAGTTCTTAAAGTTCAGCCAGGAATATCTTTGCCATTTTATACAGTAGTTGACTTGGACTAAAAACAAAACTTATGGAAAAGAAGAGATTTTACATTAAAACATATGGAAATGACGATGAAGCGTACCGAGAAGCAGTGAAATTCGCTTGTCAACTCGCAGAAGATGATTCCGATATCAGTAGAGTAGTTTTCTTGGCAAATACTAAAAGTAATACAGGATGGCTTGAGCGACTTTATGGTCAAAAAACAGTCAACAAGCTTTTTAGTGGGATGGAATTCAAAGACTGTAAACCTACTTTCATTATAAAGACGAGAAAAACTTATTCAGACCCTCATTCATCGAAAGACATTGTTATTACAATGGGGCTTGATTCTGAAGATGTGATGAAGGTAGATGACTTTTATGGTGTAAAAGCCATCATCGCAATTCCTTGGCTTCTTGAGCAGCTTGAAGACTGGGTGCAAACGTGGGCTCCAACAGATATACGAACTCAAAAGCAGCCTGAAAATTATCCTCTTCCTGATCCAATTGTACAGGAAGCAATGAAGGAATTAACGTCTTCTGTCAACATGACTACTGGTATTCATCATCATTCCGATGAGCATCAAGCAAAGACATTTATTCGAGCTCTGCACAAATACATGGATGGTCTAAATGGGGACATTGTAGCTGCCTACATGGTAAGAGAGTTAGGCTGGAAAGCAGATCACGCTAGGGACATCAAAAAGCTTATTGACACTCTTAATAACGGCAAATACTTTAAAGGCGGAGAAAAAACGTACTTGAAAGCTCACATCAACCGCTGGAAAGCAAACTTGAAATAAAAACTTGATAACATTAAGCTATGGGTCAGTCTAATGGCTTTGGAAGCAAAACCCAGAAGTGATGTAAGTCGATAATAGCTCCATTTTTTCTTATGTGAGAAGATGTATATGTTGTTTTATCCTGAGAATATTTTTGAGTTAGGATTTCACTTTTACTCCAAAGTAGCCCAAATTTATCTGGATCTTTTTGATGTTTCTCTGCTAAAGATTCAAGTTTTCTATTAATTCGAATCAAATATTTTTCAAACGTTTCTTCTTTTGCGTACGCCACGATCCCACTATGGTCGAGGAGTCTTTGGGTTTCAGGGTTAGAGTTGCTTAGACCATGATCTAAGGCTTTGAATCTTTTTATTGCTCCTTGGTCAGTGTATACATATTTATTTGACTCCACCTGCTTTGCTTCCAAGCAAAATATTAAATGCCCTCTTTGTAACTCAACACCAACTCCAATGTCAATAGTTCTTTTTTTTCCTCTTCTTGAACGGCTAGCCCCTTGGCCCACTTGATCAGAGAATCTAAAAATTCCAGAATACTCGCGCCTGCTAATCCAGTCTAGATAGTTACTTAAGGCAGTCGTAATGGCATCCTCATCTGGATACTCCTTACTAAGACACTCCTCGATGTACTCCTCGGAGGTCGGGAATTGTGGGAGACTAGTTTCAATTAGGTTGATTAATTGAGTAATCAACTTCCTCCCATGAGGGTGTTTAAAATCATCAATGCCCATTTGACTGAAGTTCCAGGTTGTTGCTGCTTTTGAAAAAATCAACTAGCGTATCATCAGCATCTCTTAATGCCAAAGTTTTGAGCCAGTATCGTAAACTAGAAGGTTTAATAAATACAATAGAATCCTCACCATGATCATGAGAGTAAATTCGTATTACTCTCGAATAGTTATTGGAAGGGGTACTGGTTGAATCATATACCTTATCGTAAAACAATTTATGAAAATAGCTCTTAGGCTGAATTTCAGTATTAGCCCCGAACTTAAATTGAATTATTGTCAACCCTCTATAAGAATCAAAACCGCTGATACTCCACTTCTGACTAGGACCACCACTTTTCTCTTTTTTATAAAGCCTGTTTAAAATGCTACAAAAGACCGATCCATATTCCTGCATTTGCTGATTTGATGCATTCCGGTGAATCAATTTTGCAGATCCAGTTAACGCCTTCCCTAGATGCCTAAAGTAAGTAAGCACATCACTTTGAATAATTTCTTCTTCTTCGGTTAATTGAAGTTTATTTAGATTTTTAGGATATGGTAACGAAAGTATGTCTTTGTGATTTATATCTGTCTCTGTAGTTATTTGAGCACTAGCACTTATTCCCATGATGTAAAGCTGTGGATCAAGAAAGCCTTTAAGAGGTTGGAAAACTGCATTATACAAAGTTTCAATCTCTTTAAGGTCTTCCATAGGAGCACTTATACCCGAAAAATCTCTTTTAAAATAGAACTTAGAATTGTCACCTCTAACTAAGCAGGCTGGTAATAATTCATTACCAAGCTTTTGGTGAACGATAATAACAGGGGCCTCATATAATGCTTCAGACTTCGGCTTATCTGCGTATATTTTTTGATTCTCGATTATTAATCGCTCATCATAGTCCCCCTCAAACATACTTGTAACTCCATCTTTTGATTCTTTAATACCTATGATGCGTGGCCCTTCTAAGGTGTTTGTTCCTTTTCCTTCAAAACCACGTTCTTTGAGCCAGCCCTCACTTTTCTTTTGTTCTAAAAAGTGATCGAGAGATCTTAGCTTTGCAAAACGCTGAATTAGCTCAAATAATCTATTTCCTGACAAAAGATTAGATTTCCACACAAACTGCTTTCGTGGATCAGTGGCCCAATCCCATCGTACCCAATTTTTATCATAGTAATCAATTTCAAAATTGATTTTATTCTCTGCTGCTGAAACACGTTTGACTACAACATGCTCAATTGGATACCCTAAAGATGGAGTATTTTCGCCTATAACAGCGCAGACAGAAGTTTCAGCATTGGGCCTAAACAGTATGCGTCTTAAATGAGTGAAATCTAATATCTTATGGATAGTATAGGCTTTAAACACTTTGGATCTGTAACGATTGGCAACATTAGAGTTATTGTATATAAATTGACTAGACTTCAATATTAGGCATGTCTTCTTGCCTATCGCCATTGAGGCTTCAAAGAAATATAAAGCCAAATCATTCTTAGGAATTTTTGAGTGCTTTATGCCGATTGATGAAACAACTTCAGGACTAATTTTTGCATTATTTTGATCGTTTTCGTCATTGAACGGTGGGTTACCAATTACAAGGTCAAATTGAGATCCAGGATTTGATGATGCCCATGTAAAAAAGTCACGTTGCTTGATATTATCTGTCAAATCATGAAATTTGAGATTATTCCAAATCTCTTTTGGGGTGAGTTTCTCTAGTAACGTAACCGTTAAACTAAAGATTGATACGAGCGTTGCCGTTGCTTGAATATCAACTCCAAAAATATTCTTTTCTAGTATCCGCTGAGCCTCTAAAGCTTGTGGGTATATTATTTCTCCTGTTCTCTTATAGTCATTGATCGCTTTCCACTGTAGCATTCTTTTATATGCTGCCACGAGGAAAACTCCAGAACCACATGAAGGATCAATTACGGTAAAGCTCTCATTTTCAAATATATCTGGGCGATGAAGTGGCATCACTTCATCAACAAGTAGGTTTACTAGATGCGTAGGTGTATATACGACTCCACGGTTTTTTGTGCTAAAATTCTCATATATCGCACTAATTACCTCAGCAGGTAGAAATTTAAAATCATACAATCTCCAAATAGAATATTGCCTTGATTTTAAGTCAAGTGTTCCTCCCAAGAAGTCTGCTAAAGGTTTTAAGTTGATAGCGTCAATCTGTAACTCTTGCTCAGGTGACAACTGGAATATTTTCCCATTGAACTCACTTGATAATTGATGCAAGACCTTCAAAAATAGACCTTCTTCTATTGCCTCAGCACAATCCTTAACATGAAGTATTGAATACATTTCCCTAAGGGTATGCTGTCCATCATGATCTTTAATTTCTTCCAGAAACTTGACCAAAATGGTTATAATAAGCAGTCGGTTGATTGTATCTTCACTGATTTTACCAGAGTACCCTTTAACAAGGTGGTCTCTAACATCTAAAAGATGCTGAAGTAAATGTTTATGTGGTGTGGTCTCTGCACTTATTTTATCTTTGAATTCGTCCTGCTCCCAAAAGACTCCTCTAGAAAAATGATATGCGGCAAAACGTAAATCTTGGAAAGATGAAATAGCTTCAGAGATAAGTAGATTATCATTAAGCTTGAGCTGTTTATTCTTAGGGCTAATAGTCGCGGGAACTCTAGCATTAAGTATTTCAATCTTAGATTGCCCAAGAATTATGTAAATATCCGCTTTCCCTGCACTCCAAATTTTTCTATGAAGATCTAAATGATCCTCAGTATTGAAATAGGAATCATTTCTTTGAAAGATATATACAAGTGGTTCAGACTTGTAAGGGTTTGTCTGGTTTTCATAAAAGTGCCTTCTAAAAAAAATCGCAGTGGCGCCTAGATGCTCTTCTGCCTCGTACAGATAAAGCAGTTCTGATACAAATGCTGAGTCCTTCTCACTACAGAGAACTAACCCGTTATTTTGGGTGTAGCCGATATACTCAAGTTCTTTTATCATTGAATTTTACGACTTATCCAGAGTAACTTCCATAATTCTCGAACCTGTTTCCTGGGAAGCGTTTTTGATGGGAAATTATTGTTCTCCGAAACAAGATTTAGCTCACTTTTAATTACAGATACTCTTTTGCAAATAATTCCCTCATCAGTGCATATTATACAGATGAGCCCGTCCACATCCGAGTGAGAGCTTGTGATTTTTTCACACAAGGCTAAGTCACCTGATTGTATAATAGGAAGCATACTATCTCCCAGAATGGGAAAAAGTCGATACCTTTCTCCATCTTCATAACCAGCAAAATTAACTACAGGGAGATCTGAATTATTTTCGTCAACAAAACCTGTAAGATATCCTGCACTAGCACTCTCAGGAACCAATACCACGGGCAAGCTTTTTCCTAGCCTTTTCCTATTTACAAACTGACGTATAGGAATAGAGGACGAGTGTCCTAATGAAGGCCCTTCAACACCATTAATCAACCAGTTAAGGTCGACATCCTTTACATGGCTTAGTATCAACTCAAGATCTAAGCTTTTTCTTTTTTTCCAGGTCGAGATAGTGCTGCTCGCAACCCCTAGGTATTCAGCTAAATCACGATTTCTCTGAATTCCTAGGTGTGCCATCAACCTATCAATTATTGCCTCAGCATCCATAGTATTTGCAATATGCAAAATAGTTTGTGGTTTGCAACCCCTTTTGTATTCAGTAGTTACAAATGTATCTTGAATGCAAGAAGTGTTATTGACATTAGAAACCAGTGGGAATCCCTTTTGAAAGTACTATAACCATTTAAACATATCCCTAGTCTCTCGAAAAGAGCCTATGTATGGATTATCTAACCTGAATCTTAGCTATTAATTCACTGATATCCTTTGTGATAGCGCCCTTTATTTCCCAGCCAACACTCAGCCAAGTTTAGCCAGTCAAGTGCATTCAACCTGCCAAACAAGCCTCCTGATAGCCTCAGGGGCGTTTTTGGTCGTATTTGTGGAGACTCCCTCCGTCTCCACAAATAGGCC
>CAZHOC010000070.1:0-3203 GCA_964534295.1 uncultured Bacteroidia bacterium
CTTCTATCATAGGTAATATGCTAGAACGTGGTGTCTGTGTCCGTGGGCACCGCTATAAATACCTCCTAGGAGTAGAAGTGGTCCTAGCAGATGGCACCATTGTTCGCGCTGGTGGCCATTGGCATGAAACTGAGAAAAATCCAAAGCACAAGATCGTTTATGCTCCTGGGATAGGCCCTGATTTGCGCGGTCTATTTACCCAATCCAATATGGGAATAGTTACCGCCATGGTAGTCCAATTAGAAAAGCGTCAGAGTCATCGTCTGATGGGTTTAATCGCTCCTGAAGCAAACTTAGCACCTTTGACCGATGCCTTATTTGAGCTGCGGGAAGAGAACATCATTCAAGATGGTCTACTGCTGACCGTTTATAAAGATCCTCGCACCAGTGCGGGCAAACAAATGGAGAGAGGCCACTGGTTTGCTAACGCTTCTCTCAATGGTAGTCAAAGCATGCAGGAAGCTGCTATGCTTGAGATTAGGCACCATTTAGGGCATCTATGTGATGATTTACGCTTTTACCGCAGTGATCAAATGCCAGCCAAAACGGAACCAGAATACCTGACTACTATCGCTAAAATGTACCAAGGCGAACCCACTAATTATGCGCTTGAGACTATGGCCAAGCTAGGTGGGGTAGAACTAAAAGATGATTTTGAAATCGATCAAAATCAGGATGTAATCGGTTTTGTTTGCGCATTACCGGCTGTCCCCTTTGAAAGTAGCGTTTTGGTGCAGCTAATTGATGAAATTGATCGTCTATCAAATAGACTCAAGGTACAAGCATTCTACAATTTTGTAGGCATGACGCCGACCGCATTGGAAGGCTTTTTTCGCGTGTTTTTTGACCGTAAGGACAAGCGCTCCGTTTCCCTAGCACACCAATGGAATGCGCAAGTTCATGAACTATTAGGCAAACTAGGGCTACAGCCTTATCGCACTAATGTTCGGCAAATGTCTGATTTATACCAGGATACTGGGAGTAATTATTGGAACACAATCGTCAATATTAAAAACTCCTTAGATCCCAACCATCTCATTGCCCCCGGACGATACTGCCCTCCTCCCCCACCTGAGAAAACACAAAACACATAGCACAATTTCATCATGCAAACTTCACAAACCCAAAACTACACCAGCTTCCCCATTCCGGCGGAAGTCAGGGTCTTTCAACCTAAAACCTCCCCTCAAATGGCAAAGGCCTTTACGGAGGGTCAGATAGAGGCTTTAGGTAGACACAACGTAAACAAAATCTCTTCCAGCAACTCTAGTTGGTGGCATAATCCTTATGTGAGAGGTTTGGTTTTGATCGACCTTCAGACAAGAGAATTGCTGGGAGGTGTACGGATTCATTTGCATAGCCCCTCTCACCCTATGCCCATGATGCCCGTCTTGCAAAAAGTCTTTCTAGAAGGATATCAGTATATCCAAGAATGTAGCAAGGAACCCAAGGCTGAGATCAGCGGGATTTGGCGTTCGCCGAAGGCGCCCAAAGCAACCCTCGCTCGTCTCCTAACTAGTAAAGCCATCTTCTTGGCAAAGGAATTAGGCGTAAAATGCCTCTACGGTTTTGCTGGCCATCATTCTGTAAGCATCCTTGAAAAAGAAGGATTTGGCTATGAAGACATCCTCTGCGAGGAACAAAATATCCCTTATCCTGATGATCGCTATAAGTCCAAGGTTTGCTTCCTCGACCTTAACCAAGATAGTCTCTTTGATTGGGCCCCGGAAGTAAAAATGATCCACCATGGGATTATCGCCTTCTCTGGAATGCGAGCCTAAAGAGTCCTAATATCGAATGACTCAATGAGGTCATTAGCTACCGGTGCTAAACGATGAAAATGGTTTAGCACCGCTAGTGTTTTAAAGCCGTTTTCCCATTAAAAGGGGTTTGACCAAGACTCGTTTTTAATCAAGGAACTGTCGGTCAAAGTATGTAAAAATGCTATTAAGTCGGCCTTATCTTGAGCGGATAGATTCAATCCAGGATTGACATTGTATTGCATCAAAGGATCCAAAGAAGGAGAAGTTTTAACCTCAGCATTGTAGTGGTCTAAGACCTCCTCTAGAGTAGCGAAACGGCCATCATGCATATATGGAGCAGTAAGCGCAATATTGCGCAAGGATGGCACTTTAAAGGCTCCTTTGAGCATTGGCTCGTTGTTGATAGCAAAGACACCCAAATCTGTCATTTCGCTCTCTGAGTCAAGACCATTGTTCATATACTCATGATTGGAAAAATCAAAGCCTGCATGACAATGAAAGCATTCTCCGCCTTTGACTCCTCCGCTTGGATCAAACTCAGTAAAAAACAAATCGCGCCCTCGCTGCTCTGCTTCGGTAAAGCTAGCTTGCCCAAAGAGCACCTTATCGTACTTTGAATCAAAGGAGTAGATCGTAAACATAAATTGCTCTAAGGCCAGAGCGATCCTTTCCGCACTTATCTGCTTGTCCCCAAAAGCGCGAATAAATTGATCGGTATACGTTTTTTCTACGCTTAGCTTATCGATAACATTGGCCAAGCTCTCATTCATTTCAAGAGGATCCTGGATAGGCATGAGGGCTTGCTCTCTTAAACTCGCAGCCCTTCCATCCCAAAAGAATCCATCATGCCAAGGCAGGTTGAAAATTGCCATAGCTTGGCGAAGCCCTAACTGACCCTCTACCCCTTCACTGAATCGATTTGGATCGGAGAAACCTTCGGTTTGGATATGACAGCTGGCACAAGATTGAATATTGCCCTTTGAAAGTTTGTTTTCATAAAACAACATCCGCCCCAACTCTACTCCAGCATTTGTGAGCGGGTTATCGTCAGGCAAATCGGGCTTAGGGAAATAACCGTAGTCCAATACATAGCGACTTGTATCATATACGGCCGGGGCGCTGTCAACTGGTGGTACTACTTCTTGACAAGCATTGAGTAGGAAAGCTATGCCCAGCAAGAGGAGGGGAAAAGCAAGTAGAGATTTCATTAGGGCTGGAACTTGGGATTGGAGATAAATTGCGGGTCGCTGAGTGTATGTAAGAAGCTAATTATGGCCTTTTGTTCCTTGGTAGAAAGTCCCAGGGGTTTAATTAAAGGACTTTGGTTAAAGTGACCTTGACCGCCGCTATTATAATGTTCGATCACTTCTTCTAAGCTCTTCATACTACCATCATGCATATAAGGCGCAGTCAGGCCCACATTGCGTAAGCTAGGCACTT
>CAZHOC010000070.1:3220-11315 GCA_964534295.1 uncultured Bacteroidia bacterium
ATGTCAGATTCTTTATTGGTCAATCGAAAACGGCCAGGATCAGCATAATTTGTGTAAAGACCATTGTTTTCAAAAGCATAATTGGTAAAGTTAAAACCGCCATGGCAGGTAGCACAGCCAGTCCGTTCACTAAAAAACAATTCCATGCCTAGCCGCGCTTTAGCAGAGAGTCTATATCCTTCTACTCCTCTTTGGTCAAGATCGTAGAGGCTGTTACCGCTAATTAGCGAACGCTCAAAGGTGGCCAAGGCGCGAGTGATCACAAAAAAGTCTAGCTCTCGTCCATAAGCCGCTTGGCTCATCACTTGATAAGTAGAATCCTGAGACAAGCGTTCTGCGACCAGCAGTATATTAAAATCAAACTCTGCATGCTCTTGGATCGGTACCAAAACCTGCATCTCCAAAGTAGGGACCCCTCCCTCACGGGTATAGTAGGGATGATAAGCTACATTGGCCAGAGAAGGTGAATTTCGCTCGCCTAAGCGTTCGGCAACGCCGCGACTCACAGCTTCTCCATCACTAAAGGCCAATCTAGGCTGATGACAAGAAGCACAACTCACAGATTGATCTACCGAAAAGCGAGGGTCGTAAAACATCTTCTTGCCTAACTGCCATCGCTCTTCGGTAAATGCATTTTCTGCAGGAAATTCTATTTCAGGAAAAGCTTCCGGTATCTGCAAAGGGCTTTGATCAAACACAGCCGGATCTACTGCTCGAGGCTCACAGGCCCAAAACAGCAAACAAAGCAGATAACAGATTTTCCGGAGACGCATTAACGTATGACACTCAGCTTATCCATACTAACTCTGCGCCCATCTTGATACACATTGACAAAATAGAGCCCACTATGGAGGTTTGCGATCTCTAGACGGCCTTGTAATTGAGGGATAGTGCTTCGTTGAATCGTGCGACCAGAGATATCCACTAGTTGCATTTCGTATTGATGACCAGCTGGCAAATCATATTGCAAGAAAGTGCGCTCCTGACTGGGATTGGGTGCAAGGATAAGCGTTCCGATGAAATCGGGCTCCACTGCTGTGGCCCATGGAGCGGCCCCCTCACTGAAAACATTGGCAGCCATATCAGAAAGTAAAGTGATAGACTCCCCCAGAGCACCATGGACGATCATACCGGCGGAGACATCAATGTTTTCGAAGAGCATTTCATAATCTGCTTTGAGGTACAACTGAGAAGTATCAGCAGTCGAAATTGGCGTAAAACTCACACTTCCGTCAAAATAATTTTCGTTTCCTAAAGCATGAATCTGATAATTGAAAACGAGACCAGTACCCGCATAACCTTCTAAGGCTACAAAGCGATAGCCTGCGTTCCAGCCCCAGTGCATTGATGGATTTTGAGGCGCCAAAGGATGATTCGCAGCGTATAAAGAAGGATCGGCATTATTTACGGCCGGATCTACCCCTACGGAAAAGTTGATCGCTTCAATCGTCTGTATGTTAAAACTACCGAGGGCAAAAGCCGTGTCTTGGGCCGGACGCACCAACAACCAGGTATTGGGCACGGGGGTGATTTGGCCACCATCATGCACAATTTCTAGCTCTGACAGATAATATTCTAGTCTTTCGATTTTGAGATCATAGCCTGCTTGGGTGGTATAAGGACTATCCATCACCAAGTCCCCACTGCCAAATTTGTGTTGAATATTGAGCACTACCTCTGTTTGCCCAAATGAAGGCAAAGTCAAAAGTAAAGTGATAAGAAGAAGTAAAGATCTTTGGATCATGATATAGGTGTTTTGAGGTGTTTTTGTCATTAGTCGGATTACTCCTATATATAAAATTAACGATTCGAACTTTGTCAGCCAAGCATAGAATTGAGCATGGAACTCTAATGGCACCTCCTTTAATTATTACCCAAAGTTTTGATGGCTTTTCCCTATTTTAGAGGTTAAAAATCGAAAACCATGCGAGCACTACTCTTTACTTTTATCCTTTTCTTTTCCCTATTCGGGAACGCGCAGACGTTTATGCGGCCGGCTGCGCCGAACGCTCAATTTCAAAGCTTTGCTGAGCGCCAGGCACGCTTTGACGACTGGATTCGTCAAAACGATCCTGATAGCACCAAGGGCTGGAAATGGTATCAGCGCTGGCTTGAGCACCATGCTACTCGCCTGCAACCAGATGGCAAGCCTGTCGATCCCGCGGTTTGGTATAGCGAAGCTATCAGAGTGGCCGATTGGAAGAGCCGCCAAAGTCTCAGTCAAACCAGAGTCGGAAATTGGTCGCCAATTGGTCCTAATCTCGTTCCGGATTCTCCAGATCCCTTTTCCCAGCATGGGATGGGTCGCATCAATTGCATTACTTTTCACCCGACCGATCCTCTTACATTTTGGGTCGGGATCGCCCAAGGTGGGGTTTGGAAAACCACCAATGGTGGGCAGTCTTGGCTACCGCTCACGGATGATTTACCCATACTGAGAATCAGTGATATTGCCCTAGATCCTAATGATACAGACATCATGTATATCTCTGTGGGAGACTATGCTTATATGGGCGTGGGCCTTGACTTAGACGCTCGCAAACGACTAACTCATTATGGATTAGGGGTTTACAAGACTACTGATGGCGGTCAAAGCTGGCTACCTACAGGTTTAACTTTTGCCCAGACCGAAAGAGATGGTTCGCTTACGAGAAGAGTTTTTGTAGATCCAGCCAATAGCCAAAACCTCCTAGCAGCGGGTATTCATGGCATCTGGCAATCAGCAGATGGAGGGGATAATTGGAGTCAGGTACTGGATAGTCTGATTTGGGACATTGAGCAAGCTCCCAATGATCCCAATACACTTTATGCCTCCTCTGGCTACCGTTCTACTTTAGATATGGGTACTGCTGGCATTCTCAAATCTACAGATTTCGGGGCCAATTGGACTTGGCTCAATACGGGTATCCCTCGGCAAGACACCGTACAACGGGTAGAGATCGCGATTTCTCCCTCCGATCCTAACTATGTTTATGCTTTGACTTGTGATATAGAACGTGGCTTTTATGGGCTTTATCGCAGTACGGACGCTGGCGGCAGTTGGGAGAAGCGTTCTGCGAAAGGCAGTGCCCCAAACATCCTACATTGGTACGAAGGCGGAACTCCTAATGGTGGTCAAGGCACCTATGATCTGGCGATACTCGTCGATCCTAATGATAGAGAAAGAATCTATACCGGAGGCATCAATATGTGGGCCTCAGAGGATGGGGGATTAAGTTGGAATGGCGTTTCTTTTTGGCGAGGCGATTATGGTCCCAGTCTGCATGCAGACCAGCATCAGTACGCCTACAATCCGCAAGATGATAAATTTTACGTCTGTAATGATGGTGGACTCTTCCGGACCGACAGTATAGAAATCGGATCTTGGGATAGCACTTTTAATGCTGGCTATCAGTGGCCTACCCAGTGGGAAGACCTAAGTGATGGTATCCAAGCCACTTCTTTTTATCGCTTGGGCATTAGCCTAAGTGCTCCCGACAACGTGATTGCCGGTGCCCAGGATAACTCCACTTTTTATTACAACAATGGTACTTGGTCCAATATCATCGGAGGGGACGGTATGGAATGTCTCATCGATCCAACGGATCCAAGTCGTATCTATGGCACTTGGCAATACGGCGGCATGGCTCGTTCGACCAATGGAGGCCAAAGTCTAGAATACGGGATCACCAATCAGATTCGCTTTGGCACTGATGAAGAAGGTGCCTGGACTACGCCTTTTTTCATGGAACCCAATGCTCCATTGACGCTTTATGTTGCCTTTGGCAACGCTTGGCGTAGCTTCGACGGGGGCGATACTTGGACCAAACTTTCTGATTGTCCGCCGATGACGGGAGCCCTCTTTCCCGCTCCGGCTTCAATGATTATCCGTGCTCCTTCGGATGAGAATGTGATCTATATGTCCAAGCGGATCTATCACCAATACTCACAGCCGAGTGAATTATGGCGCAGCTTGGACGGTGGTTTTAGTTGGACCAATCTAAGTTTAAGTGTCAGCCTACCAGACTCCTTGTTTTTCAACGATTTGACTGTTGATGATGACGATCCTTATCATCTTTGGCTTTCTTTGGGAGGCTTTGTGGATGGAGTGAAAGTCTTTGAATCCACCGATGCGGGGGATAGCTGGAATAATGATTCAGGCAGTCTGCCCAATCTGCCTGTCAATACAATCATCCATCAGCCTGGGAGCCCCAACAATGTATTGTATGCAGGTTTGGACATTGGCGTTTGGTATAAATCTGACACCAGCGATTGGCAGCTCTATAGCGAAAACCTCCCCAATGTGATTGTTACGGAACTTGAAATCAACCCTAGCAACCAGAAGCTGTATGCCAGCACCTTTGGACGCGGCCTTTGGCGAGCAGATCTAGTAGTAGATGAAAATAATGTAGGCATAGGACCGGATCTCTTTGAGGGGATGAAGGTCTCGGTTTCTCCCAATCCCAATGATGGGTTTTTCCGTCTAGCGATTGAAGAAGCCCCAGTAAATGAGTTGGAGCTTGAGATCGTAGATATCAAGGGACGCGTTCTCCGCCAGGAAATCCTAAAACTCCAATCTGGCCAAAGCTCTGAAACCTATCAGCTCGATCTAGCTTATGGCTTATACTATCTGCGGCTCTCGGCGGAAAATAGAACCTATGTAGAAAAAATCTTAGTCGAATAAATACAAAAAGAGGCACTTGGCGGTGCCTCTTTTTTCCTATTACCCCAAAACTAATTATCCTCGGGAAGAAGCTAAATAAAGCTTCCCGAGCTTCGTCCAATCATTTTCTATTCGATGGGTCTGTCCTGCTTGGCTAAAGGACAAAACAAAGCTTAGTTGCTCGAAATCGAGCACTAAGTCGGCAAACTCTTCTTGTTTTTGCCAACGCACTTGTAGTTGGTGCGTAGGTGCATCCGCTACCACAAAGTCCCCATTAAAAGCCGGGTGTTGATTACGGAATCGCATCAAATTGGCTAGCTGCTGTACGACAGGCCGCTCCATAGCAGTTGCCGCTTCGCCTAAATCAAAATGGTGGCGATTGATATCACGACCAACATTGGTTTTTGCCAATAGGCTCATATCATTTGGCTCAGCAAGTGCCCCAGTATAATACACTTGAGGCACACCAGGGGCAAAGAATTGTATCAATCGGGCAAGGAGATATTGATGATCATCTTTACCCAATGCGTCATAGTAAGTACAATTGACTTGATAGAGGTCGAGATTAGAGGCAGCAGCCCCGGTTGCTTTACGACTCTGGCCTTGACTGCGTTCGTGTATTGTCTCAACGATCAGATCAATATCGGCGTCAGGCACTAGACCAGGGCGTTCCCCGGAGGGGCCAATATCAATAATGCCGATCCCATCATGGGTGTCCAATACAGTGATCGCATTGCGAGGGCTAATGGCTAACCACTTTTTGAGATATTGAGCAGTCTGAGTAAATAAAGCGTGTAAAACTAGCGGTGGCAGCGCAAAATCGTAAACGTAATCCACGCGTTTGGCGATTTCGATTTGCTCCCTGAAATAAGAATGAATTTCGACCAATACCTTCATCCCTAAAGCCTGAGCTTTAGCGGTAAATTCTGCTATAAACTCATATGTTTCAGGAATCATAAAGCAAGAGCTACCTGCTTTTTTGATCGCATAGCCGGCAGCATCGAGCCGGATGATACTTACCCCAGCCTGATGAAAACGCTGGAGAATACTTTCTAAGTAGGCATTTCCTTGCGGATGTTGAACATCTATATCAATCTGATTGCTAGTAAAAGTAGTCCAAAAAAGGCGCTTGCTACCATCAGCTAAACTGATCACAGAATAAGGCAAACCTGGCCGAGGCCGATAAATAGTAAGGAAGTCTTTTTCAGTTGCCCCTTCGGGGAACACCGAGTCCATGGTCAAAAAGAGGGGTGCGTATTGAGACGCTTCTCCTTTTGCAAGTACGTCTTGAAATTGTGGCGATTGAGCTGACATATGGTTGACGATAATGTCTGCCATGATATCATGCGTCTGAGCCAACTTTGCGACCTCATCCCAATCTCCCAATCGCTCATCTACCTGAGTATGATCGATCGGATCGAAACCGGCATCAGCACCATCGATGGGATAGAAAAATGGCAGCATATGCACCCCACCAAACATGCCTTGCATGGGTCCATTTAATAGCTCATATAGCTCTTTCAGTCCCCCGCCGGTAAGGCGATCAACATAGGTTGTTAATTGAACCTGATTTTTCATTGACAAGTAAGTCCTTTCTGTATGCCATACGAATATATAATTTTCCTCATACTATCCTAACCCCCTGATAGAGAATCTTTTCCGATAACGATTTCGCTAAACGTATAGGCCGAAAAGTTTTCACTCCTCGGCCCGACACATGGAAATTTTATAGTACAAACACCCATATCGAAATGACATTTTAATGTCACAAAAAGCAAAAAAATGAAATGCAACTCAAAAAATAGAAATGTCATAATCACCCCCATCTAAAAATAGGTTAATAGGCATCCACTTGGTACTTTAAACGCTTAGAAAGGTAAGTGTAGCTATAAATCAAAATTAGACTTTGTATAACGCAAATAGGAGAGTTCATCCGTTAATTTCAGATGAACTCTCCTATATTCTTTTGAATACTTTTGTTTTTCAGATGGGTCTTTTTTTCAGGCTCCGCCGAACGGCCATCTTCCTAGCTTTGCAAAAAGAAATTATTGGCTCTTATTGATTCAATTCTAGGCTTTCAAGACCAGCTTACCTAGTTTTTCACCAGAGAAAAGACGCAACATGGTATCAGGGAAAGTTTCGATGCCTTCTACGATGGTCTCCTTACTTTTTAGCTTGCCCTGCATCATCCAACCAGCCATCTCTTGCGCGGCTTGCATATAGCGATCTTGGTAGTCAAAGACTACAAATCCTTCCATACGCGCGCGATTGACGAGAAGAGATAGATAATTGCGAGGGCCTTCAATAGCGGTGGTATTGTTGTATTGAGAGATGGCCCCACAAATTGGAATGCGTGCATGCATGCGAAGATTGGCCAAGGCTGCCTCTAAGATGCTGCCGCCAACATTGTCAAAGTAAACATCTATGCCTTCGGGAGCATGCTTGCGGATCGCCTTACGGACGTGCTCACTTTTGTAGTCGATCGCGGCATCAAAGCCTAATTCATCAACGATATATTTACACTTATCTGGTCCTCCCGCAATTCCGATGACCGTACAATCTTTGATCTTTGCGATCTGACCTACTACGCTACCAACAGCTCCAGCGGCACCAGAGACGACTACCGTTTCGCCATTCTTGAGTGCACCTACCTCTAAAATCCCGAAATAAGCCGTCATGCCAGGCATACCAAGGGTTCCCAAATAAGTGGGTAGGGGAACTAATGAGGAGTCTACTTTGATTAGGTGTTTGGCCTTTGCCACAAAATAATCCTGTACACCACCATTACCTGTAACGTGGTCACCTTCTTTGAATTTAGGATCATTGGATTTGACGACGACGCCCGCTGTACCGGCACGCATTACCTCACCAATGTTTACCGGGCGGATGTATGATCTGGCGTCATTCATCCAACCACGCATGGCAGGGTCAAGAGAAATATATTGGGTTTGTACTAACACCTCTCCTTCACCGGGTTCAGGAATGTCTGTTTGCACATAGTCCCAGTTTTCACGGACCGGAAATCCTTTCGGACGAGAAGCGAGTAGAAATTGTCTATTTTTCAATTTGTTGAGTATTTGATTTTTTGAATGGTAGAATGCGAGTTTTAGGGGCTTATTTATTGTTTGGTAGGGCGTCTTAGGAGTTAAAGATAACTCCACTCCTCACTTTAGTCTTCAACAAATCTTCCCGTCAAACAGTGTTTTATTCCCAAATAACGATGTCTTCCCCTTGGTTATACCATTGGTCCATACGGACTTTATAGCTGACATCGAGGACGTTACGCTTTACTTTGAGGGTTGGAGTGAGTAAGCCGCTTTCTACCGTCCAAGTATCAGAGGTAATGACCACACGATTGATGCGCTCATAATCGGCCACAGAGTCGTTGATCATTTCGGCAGTTTCAGCCAAACTGGCTTCCACTTCAGCTTTCTCCATATGGCGCGCATTATC
>CAZHOC010000071.1:0-11311 GCA_964534295.1 uncultured Bacteroidia bacterium
TATTATTCAACTATTCTCTATAAGTTGCCTTTAATGAAAAGTCTGATTACTGATCGCCGAGTGCCAGCCCTTCAGGCCCGACTCGCCGAACTTGCCCGCGACCTACACGAACTTACGATCCATCATCCCATCGATGGCAATGTCGAATCTATCGCTTCTGAACTTAGAGAGCAGGTTCGAGAAAATTTCATGTTTGTGATAGTCGGAGAGGTCAATGCAGGCAAAAGTAGTTTTGTCAATGCATTAGTGGGGACTGAGGTAGCAAAAACCGATGCTGCGATTTGTACGCAGGACGTGCAGAAAATAGTTTATGGGGAGGATCATGAGATCGTACAAGAGCGAGAGCACCTCATGAGAGTCAGTGTGCCAGAGCCTATCCTCAAAGAAATCACCATAGTTGATACTCCCGGCACCAATAGCCGCATCACTGATCATCAAGAAATCACTACCGATTTCATTCCCCATAGTAATCTTGTTGTTTTTGTCTTTTTCGCTGGTAACCCTCATGTGGAGTCAGCCTGGCAGTTTTTTCGTCATATCAGCAATGAATGGCGAAAGAAGGTGATATTCGTCCTGACGAAGTCAGACATGTTTGCCGAAAGCCCCGAGGAGTTGCAGCGTTACCATGAAATGGTGAACCAATACGCAACAGAGGAAGGCGTAGCAGATCCCAGAGTCTTTGTGGTCTCTGCCAAACGAGAGATAGCAGGTAAAGAGGGAAGCGGCTATGAAGCGCTGCGCGGCTACATCAACCAAGAAGTATTGGGTAGCGCGGCTATGGATAAGATTAAGGATGATCTGCAGACAATCAAAAAGCTAGAGGGCGATATTAAATCCTCCTATCAGCAACGCCAAGAAAGGTTTGCCAAGGACCAAGCAGTCAGAGAAGAAATCCGTTCTATGCTGGTCCAAAATCAAAAAGAGGCCGAAGGCAGCGTAGGCCAATTAGCGCATAGTTTGCTCAAAGTATATGATCTTAATACCAAAGAAACCTTGCAAGAAATGGAGCAAGGGATTGGTTTCTTTGCATTGACGGGTAAGAGTATCATGGCTTTGTTTGGCAAGCAAAGCTCTCCTAAAGATTGGATGTACGAGCTAAAAGGAGATCTGGAAAAGCGTTTAAGGACTCAGTTCGATCAGACCTTAGAAAGTGGTTTAGGTCAGGTGCGGGCCAATATTCAATACATGGCCATCAGTATTCGTGATAAGATTGATGAGATTGAACACTCCCTTAAGGACAGCAATACGCTTTTTACAAAGTTAGACGAGGAGCGCCACACGATCCTCTATCGTCTCAAAGACGAGTTTAGGCAATTTACCGAGAACTCAGAGGCCTTCAGAGGCACCAATGTCTTTGGCGATAAGATCCCGAGTTATACCGAAAACATCGCTTCTGGTGGAGGTTTAGCTGCGATTGGAACCGTTTTGGCCGTGGTAACCCAAGGAGTGGTCTTTGACGTAACCGGAGGCTTGCTCGCTACGCTGGGCTTTCTCGTAGCGGGCGTCTCAGCAGCGCTGAAACGACGCAAGATCATGAAGCAAGCCAGGCAAGCCGTCAAGGAAAACAGAAAAGCCTTGGAAGAGAAGGTCAATGCTTGGCTGAGTGAATATATTTCTGATTTGATCTCTCATATCGATAGCCATTTGACCGACTTCGATTCTTTCCTAAAGCAAGAGGGAGAAACCTTAGAGAAGTATGATCAGAGAGCAGCTTCGCTGAACGCTAAAATCAATAAGCTTGAGGAGAAATTGACCTAAGGCAATCGGATTTTTGCCTATAAAGAAAATTGTAAATCCACTCAGGATTTTATATATCTATTAAAATCTATCTGTTTATCGGATACGAACCTATGGGGTCTTTGCGAAAGCGAAGACCCTTTTTGTGTTTTTCGCAATTTCGAAGCAAAATTCGACGAAAAGCCTTTAAAAAACCGTTATCTTGTTGTGCTTTCAAATAAATCGGCAGTTTCCTAACTCAATGTCATCTGTTTTGCAAGCTTTGTAACGAGATTTCATGGAACCTGCGAAAGCCTACTTTGACGCGATCGTCAAACAGTACTTATTGCGTTTTCACCAAGTCAAGAGGGGGAAATGGCGTGAGGTAGAAGCCCTGTTGTATGGCGATCTAGCCTTTGTTGCCTATCAGTCGAGAGGAATGCATTTCCGGCTGGGACCCAAGCTGTCTACTACGGAAGCATGGCTTATTGACCGTGCTGATTTGAAGGAAGCGCAACCCATCGAAGAGGACTGGTTTTGGGTGCCTTACCCACTGAAAGATATTTGGGCTCCGCTCACTGATGCGGCACTCTGGCACGTTAAGAGAATCGAAATTTGAAAGGGAACCTAATCACTTTACTGTTGCAGTTAGATGAGCATAAAGGACATCTACCTTTTCCCTAGCGAAAGTAGAATAAGGCAAGGCGAGTTTTTGATCCTTTACTATATTTACGGCCGCAAACTCTACATGCAAGGGAAGCGCTTCCAAGCCGAGCTCCTCAAACAATTTTTCGTATTGGTTTAACCGCATTCTATTTTGAGATTGAAAGCGATTTTCAATCCAAGACCATTGGCGTTCCGTGAAACGGAGAAAATGCAAAGGACCGATGCGAGGATCTCCATAGCTATAATGATCCACCATGTCAATGTAGTGGCTCATCACTCCTCTGGATTTCATTACCCGTTTCATTTCAAAGATTAAGGCACTGAGTACCTTTGGCGGAATATGCTCAAAGGTGTTGTTGGATTGGACTAGGTCAAATTGTTGGCCGGAGTAGGGGAGGCTACGGGCATCTCCCACCCAATAATGGATTTGTAGTGCCTCCAAAGTTTTGGAAAGATCAGCTTGATGTTCGCGCCTGATCTCAACTAGTTGTTCCCACCGATGCGTTTGAAAGCTGGGGAGATACTTTTTGAGCAGGCCACGAGCCTGCCAGTTGGCCAAATAGTCAAAGAGTTCCGCGAAGCGGATCTGTGAAAGATGAGAGCTCTGATCGACAGTGTAGATCTGCTCAATCCCAGAGAGATACATCCCCAAAGGCACGATGGGATACCAGCCAGTACCAAGCTCAAGAATAGTTTCTGGCTTAGTATCAGGATGCTCAACCTCCCAGGCTTGCAAATGCTTTTTTACGTGGCTGAGACGATCTATAAGGAAGTCATCGGAAAGTCGAAGACTCCGCCATACTTTTTGCTGCAAAAAATGATGGATAGCACGACCAGCGGGCAAAAAACTTATGCCCTTTTGGATTCCTGCTTTGAGCCACCACTTCATGTATTAGACCAATAAAGCTTCTAAATCGCCTGCATTCAGCGTCTTGTACATATCTTCTTCAACGCTAATGATATCATCTGAAAGCTGGGCTTTGCGTTGCTGTAGATTCAGGATTTTCTCCTCGATGGTACCTTCAGTGATGAACTTGTAGTAGAAGACGGTTCGTTTTTGCCCAATTCGGTGGGAGCGGTCAATGGCTTGGTTTTCAACCGCTGGATTCCACCAAGGATCGAGAATGAAGACATAGTCTGCAGCGGTAAGATTGAGACCTACTCCACCTGCTTTAAGGCTGATCAAAAAGACTTGGATGCTAGGGTCATTTTGAAAGGTATCGACTTGCTCCTGACGGTTTTTGGTGCTCCCATCAAGATAATTGAATTTGATCCCCTCTTTCTCTAAATCATCCCTGAGCAGATGTAGCATCTTCACGAATTGGGAGAAGATTAAAACCTTCGAGCGTTTTTTAGAAATGACCTGTTTGAGCAAACGCTTCACCTCCAAATATTTACCTGACTCTTCAAGTGTATAAGCCTCTTTGTCAAGCATTTGAGGGTGGATCGCAATCTGACGCAGCTTCTGTAGGCCGGTTAGGATATTGAGTTTGTTCTTTTTCCAAGCCCCCTGATTGATCAACTCCATCAAGTAGTTGCGGTACTGGCTACGCGTTTCTTGATACCAAGATTCTTGACGCTCTGTCATTTCGCAATAATGCAGTTTTTCGATGCGTGGCGGAAGGTCTTTTTCCACCTGCTGCTTTTTCCTCCGGAGGATAAAGGGGTAGATAATTCTTCTCAGCTTCGCTGAACGCTTAGGATCTTTATCTTTTTCGATGGGGCCAACATAAAACTTCTTGAAGAAGGCCTCAGACCCTAAAAGACCAGGATTGAGGAAGGCCATTTGAGACCATATGTCCATGACCGTATTTTCAATCGGCGTACCTGTCAGAGATAAGCGGTATTCAGCTACCAGTTTGCGTACTGCCTTGGAAGTCTTGGAATCCGGATTCTTGATGTTTTGACTCTCATCCAGAATGACAAACTTGAAGGGATAGCTCTTGAGCATATTGATGTCTTGGCGAACTATACCGTAAGTCGTCAGAATGAGACTGTAGCCTGCAAAAATCTGCGGATCCTTGGGGCGATTAATGCCAGTATGGACAAAAACGCTCAGGTTGGGCGTGAATTTCTTCGCTTCGTTTTGCCAGTTGTGGATCAGTGAAGTAGGCAAAACAATCAAAGACGGATTTCCCTTTTCCTCATAAGTCTTTTGCAGTAGACTTAGCGTTTGTAAGGTCTTACCAAGACCCATATCATCCGCAAGAATGCCTCCCATATGATGCTCTTTCATGAAGTGCAACCAATTGAGTCCTTCTTGCTGATAGTTACGTAGGGTAGCTTTGAGCTTTTTTGATGGATCAATCGTAGGAATGCGATCCATACTGGATAGATCCTCAAGCATTTGCTTGCGACCTTGACCTAGTTTGGAGGGGAAGTTGAGTAATGGAGCTTGATACTTTTTGATGCTGATCGTATCGCCTCCTTCTCGGATCTCAGATACTTCTAATAAGTGCCTATAATCAGAGAACCACTCTTCAGGTAGAATGGCAATAGTGCCATCCGGTAGGTTGAATTCTCTTTTCCCTTTGAGAATATGATTACGAAACTTGATAAAAGGAATCTCAAATGCCCCGATTTTGACCATGGCTTTGATGTCAAACCAATCTCCGTCTTCCTCAGTGGCAAGACTTAATTCCGGTCTGACCAACTGTAATTGGTAGCCATTGTCTTCTTGCAGAATCTCAATCCCCATCTCCTGCACATCTTGGGTGTGATTGGAGAGCCAGCTAAGACCCGTTTCTTTGTCGATTAGCTCCCAAGGAGTAAGGCTTTGCGGGTTGGGACGTAAGTCTTCTAAGAACCCATTTATTTTTTTCTCTACTTTTTCGTCTCGATTGATGCGGTAGAAATTAAAGCCATTGTCTTCCTTTTTCATAAAGGTTTTGACACTACCGTTATCGCGAAGCGGAAAAGTGAAATGATCGTAGCTTACCTGAGGGACAAAAGAAAAGCTTGCCTGATTATGCTCCTTCACCATCAGGGTGAATTGAGGTTGTGGAGCCATTTCATGAATGGTAAAGCCTTTGGCTTCGATGGGATAGCGAGCTTCTAGCATGGGGATGAGGAACTTTTTAAAGAATTCCTCCTCATTTGCCTCTGGAATATAGAGTGCCTCCTTCTTTAAGAAAGGCCTAAGCTTCTTGCCATCAATATCAGGATCAAATCGAAGTAAAACCTTATTGTGTACCAGCCAACCAGGTTTATTGCATAAAATCAGAGAATCCGAGTCCTTGAGGACTAAGCGTTCCATGCCCCCTTCTGCTTTCTCATTGGGCGCAAAAACAGTAGGGTAATAGCGAATAAAGCCTTCTTTTTTGCGAAACTTAAAGCGAATCGTCGCTCTTTGTTCGGGCATTTCTACTTTACCGGCCTCTGGAGAAGGATAACCATCGTTACCCATTATGTAGATCGCTTTGCCATAAAGTCTTGGCAAAACGCTAGCCATCGTTTTTTGAATTTTGCTGATTGCGAGTTTTTCAATCTGTCCTTCAAATTTTTTCGTGAAAAACTCCAAGGGTTTGCGAGGGTCCCCACCAAATTTTTTGACCAAAGATTTGGGACGAATCTCTTCAAGTTCTTTGATGAGGTCAGCGTCGTGTTCTTCTAAGCCTTCGGCAAATTGCTTGAGCGTTCCAGGATGGGCTCCTTGATGAACCAGGCTCAGCATGCCTTCCATCTCCGGCTCTGTAGGCGGTAGTAATTGAACGTAGTGAGCCGAGAGCAAAAGGCCCAGGTACTCATGGTGATAGATTGAATAAACTACCCTAAAGGGTATTGCCGCGTCAACTAAGCGCATATTTATCTAGGTGTGTGTAATGATGTCAAAACGGCCAATTAGCTTTGGGAAAAACTAAAAGGCAAGGTTCAATTTAGGCAAATCTTTGGAGAAATAGGCTTCATATTAAAGAAAATTCATACAATGCATGGGTTTGTTGCAGATGCCAGAATCAGTAACTTGCTCGTACCCAAACCAATATCTTACATGAAAAAATTATTCCTTTTGTGCTTCCTTTTTACCGCTGCATTTGCAGGCAAAGCACAAATCACAATTACGGATGCCGATATGCCGAGTCCCGGGAATGTATTTTACCAAAGCATTCCAGATACACTCCTTGGATTAGACCTTAGTCAGACAGGAACTGCCTTTGTTTGGGATTACAGCAATATGACGGCTATCGCCCAAACTAGAGATACCTTTATTGCGATCAGTGATGTCCCTTTTGCAATCCGATTTCAACTTCCTCTTACTGCTAATTTAGTCCAGTATTTGCCTACTCCTGATTCGGTTGGACCCTTTTCACTGGGGGGAGAAGGTTATCAGGTTTATCAAAAGAGTGCTGTAAACTATGAGGATCTTGGATTAGGCGGTGAACTCAACTCTTTGCCCTTAGTTTTTGCAAATAATCCTACTGATAAAGTCTACTTTTTTCCGCTGAGCTATGGCGATATGGACTCATCGGTATCTGTGGCAGAAATTGCAGTTCCCAATTTGTTTTTTGTGCGTCAAGAAAGAAAGCGTATCAATACGGTCGATGGATGGGGAGATTTGACTACTCCTTATGGTAGCTTTAGTACGATTCGCGTTAAGTCAGAAATTACCGGCCGAGATACCATTTCCTTTGATACTTTAGCCATAGGTTTTAATATCCCTACCACTACTGAGTACAAATGGCTCGGCAATGGTCATGGAGTTCCTCTCATGCAAATCAATACCAATCGGATAGACAGTCTAGGAGGGATGGAAGTAACTACCAGTATTCGTTATCAAGATTCTCTCAGAGTTTTTGGACCCAATGCGATTGCTACCCCCAAGGCTGAAAGACTCAATATGTATCCCAACCCAGCGAAAGGTCAGGTACGTCTAGACTGGGCAAGCCAATTACGTCCCGGTGCTACTCTCAAGGTCATCGACTTGCAAGGTCGGATACTATTAGAAGATGAGCTAAATGGATATAGCGTTCAGCTGATGCTGCACTCCTTCTCAGCCGGTACATATCTGGTACAGGTAAAGGACGGGGAACGCCTCTATAGCGGCAAGCTCCAGATTAGCAATTAAGCTTTACTAAAAAAATATAGGATACTCTTCCGGATCGGCCTCATGCATCATGGCATAGACGGTCTGGAAGACATTTTCTACCTGAGGTTTGGACCAATAATCACCATCATCTCCATAAGCAGGGCGATGATGAGTACCACTCAGCGTTTTGGGCTCAGAATCAAGATTGAAGTAGCCTCCTTGTCTTTCTAACACCTGCTGCATCATGAAAGCAGTCGCACCTCCTGGTACATCTTCGTCTACAAACAAGATGCGGTTAGTCTTCTCCAAAGAACGCCCAATCATGCCGTGGGTATCGAAGGGTAGGAGGGTCCTCACGTCGATTACCTCGATCTCAATACCACAATCTGATAACTGAGTCGCGGCTTCCATGACAATGCGACAGCAAGCCCCATAGGTAACCACACTTACATCACTCCCTTCTCTGATCACCTCTGGTACACCCAAAGGAATGGTGATATCATGTAGATTGGTAGGGACTGGCTCTTTGAGGCGGTACGCATTAAGTACTTCGACGATGATAGCTGGATCATTGCCTTGCAGTAGAGTATTGTAAAAGCCGACTGCTTGGGTCATGTTGCGAGGAACTGCGATATGGATCCCTCGCAATGCGTGAATCATCATTCCCAAAGGAGAGCCCGCATGCCAGATACCTTCTAGACGGTGGCCTCGCGTACGAATAATTGCCGGAGCAGATTGTCCCCCGCGGGTACGGTAATGCAAGGTAGCTAAATCATCAGATAGCGTCTGCAAACCGTAGAGTAGATAATCCAGATATTGAATTTCAGCAATGGGTCTAAGACCTCTTTGAGCCAAACCAATCGCTTGGCCGATGATGGTGGCTTCGCGGATACCTGTATCCATGATGCGTTCTTCACCGTGCTTAGCCTGCAGACCAGCAAATCCTTGGTTCACATCCCCTAGTTGGCCTACGTCTTCGCCGAACGCTACTACCTTAGGGTTTTCGCTGAAAATATGATCAAAAGCGGTATTTAAAATTTCAAAACCACTTTTTAGTTCAGGTTCTATTGGATAGTTCGCTTTGGTCTCGATGATATGTTGGGGAGACTTTACGGTTTCATTGTAGAGGGTAGAGCTAAAGACTTCTACTCCTTCCTCAAAAATATCTTTGCGCCAATTGCGTAGCTTATCAATACTAGGATGAGACTCTTCTCTTACCAAAACTAGGGCCTTATGAGCCGCCACCATTGCTTCTCTTCTCGCTGGTTCGAGAATTTTACGCAGGTTCATGGCAATTCCCTCTAGCTTCTCTTTTTGAGGGGAGATAGCTGCGATATCAGCAATCATATTGATCAGCTCCTGCATCTTTTGCTTGATCGGGGCTTGGTATTCGGCCCAAGCTTCGTTTTTGAGACGACGCACTAGTTTGCGATCTTCCTTTTCCCAATCTAGCAAGTCTTGCTCGCTGGCATATCCTTTTGCCAGGATGTATTCCCGCATCTTGAGCAAGCAGTCATGATTTTTTTCCCACTCAAGCCGTTCTTTGCTTTTATATCTTTCGTGGCTGCCAGAGGTGGAGTGCCCTTGTGGCTGGGTTACCTCTACTACGTGAATGATAGCCGGAATATGTTGCTCTCTGGCCGTAGCGGCGGCTTTTTGATAAGTTTCCACTAAGGCTTCGTAATCCCAGCCCTTGACCCTATAGATATCAAAACCGCGACGATCTTCTGTACGTTGGAAGCCAGAGATCATTTCGCTGAGATCAGCCGTCAGCTGGTACTCATTGGAGACGGAAATCCCGTATTCATCATCCCAAATGGAAACGATCATGGGTGCTTGAATCACGCCAATTGCGTTAAGCGTTTCCCAAAAGTGCCCTTCCGCACAACTCGCATTACCAATGGTGCCAAAGGCGATTTCTTCTCCGTTGCGAGAAAAATTTTGCTCTGGATCTGCTTTGGGTACTTCCCGATATATTTTAGAAGCTTGGGCTAGACCTACGAGACGTGGCATCTGCGAAGCAGTAGGGGAGCCGTCAGCCGAGCTTTGGGGAATATCCGTAAGTTTGAGCCAATTCCCGTCCTCATCAAAGTGGCGACTCGCAAAGTGGCTATTCATCTGCCGGCCACCTGAATGAGGCTCTAAATCCAGATTGGGATTAGCATATAGTTGAGCAAAGAATTGCTTAATATCGGCTATGCCAGAGGCAAAGGCAAAGGTCTGATCTCGATAATAACCTGAGCGAACGTCTCCATCGCGAAAGGCTTTTGCCATCGCGATTTGCGGCAGTTCCTTACCGCCTCCAAAGATTCCAAACTTCGCTTTGCCGGTTAATACTTCCTTTCGACCGATCAAACTTGCTTGCCTACTTTGATACATCATGCGGTAGTCAGCTAAGGCAGATTCTGCGGTGAAAGAAAAGCTGGTGCTAAGAGAGGTATCTTTGATTTCCACTGTCATCTCGGTTAGGGTTTGGGCGAAATTTCGCTAGAAGCGTCACTTCACAAGCAAAATTTGTAATCGATTTCGCCGCAAAAATACTTAAAAAATGCGTTGCTTCCAATGAGTTTTCTTATTCAACAATAACATCATTTCAGGGATTTTAGTCCCAAACTTGCTGATTTATTAGGTCTTCATACTTATCTCTTTTGCGGATAAGCCGCGGCTTGTTTTGTGCTATCAAAACCTCTGCTGGCCTGTATCTACTATTGTATTGGGAGGCCATACTAAAGCCATAAGCCCCCGCATGAAGGATCGCCATAATGTCTCCTTTTTCAGACTTAGGCATTGTCCGCTGGATGGCGAAGTTGTCGATTTCGCAAATGTTACCGACGATATTGTATTTGTGAGTCGGCTCCGCCGAACGCGTGAGATTAACGATCTGATGATAGGCATCATACATCATCGGCCTAATCAAATGATTGAATCCTGTGTCTAGACCGAGGATGTCGATATGACCATTATTTTTACTTAAAACGATCTTAGTCAGTAAAACCCCTGCTGGCCCTACTAGAAAACGTCCGGGTTCAAACCAAATTTCCAGCTCACGACCATAGCGTTCGACGAAGTCGGCATACAAAGGCCTCATCTCTGCCCCCAATAGGTTCAAATCAATGGGAGCCTCCTCTTCTTTATAATTCACTCTAATGCCTCCGCCAAAATCCAGATAGCTCAAATCAGGAAATTTCATGGCCAAATCCATTACTGTTTTTACTCCCTCTCGAAAAACCTCAGGATTCATAATCTTGGAGCTAGAGTGAAGATGAATGCCTTCGATTTGAATATCGAATTGTCTTCTCAATGCGTGTACAGCATCAATTTGCGTGCGAGCAATCCCAAATTTTGATTGGCGGTGCCAAGCAGCGATCTTTTCGGTTTGCTCACTAGCTTGAATATCTGGATGCAAGCGTATACAACATGGGTAAGAGGAGCCATAACGTTCGCCGAAGGCAGCCAAATTGGGGAGGTTCTCAATATTGATCCGCACTCCTTTGCTCACTGAGGTTTCTATCTCTGAGAAGTCTACGCAGTTGGGCGTAAAGACAATGTCTTGAGGAGCAAATCCTACCATCAAACCCATTTCGACCTCGGCCAAAGAAACCGTATCTAAGCCTGTCCCAGCTTGTTGGAATAGCGCTAATACATTGAGGTTGGTCAGGGCTTTGGCGGCATAGTGGACCTTTATGGGTAATCCGCTAAATCCTTGCCGAAAGGCATTCAGTTGAGTCAGCATGCTTTCCGCATGATAGACGTATAGCGGTGAACCATATTGAGCTAAAAGGGATTGGGCCGTAGCCAAATCGGGGCAAAAAGCTTGCATTAAGGAATCTGTTTATGAAGGGTAAAGGGAGCAGTTTTTTTGGTATCAAATCCTTTGAAGGCAAAGCTGTATTCCAAAGGACCCTG
>CAZHOC010000072.1:0-444 GCA_964534295.1 uncultured Bacteroidia bacterium
CACTTGTTGTTCGGGCCTGGCTTTCAGGCTATTGGCGATGCGTTCCGCGGTGAGCGGCTCCTTTAAGATATGCTGCCCCAGATGTTTCTTGGGTTTCAGATTATCCATCTTTTGTGGTAATTTGGCTGTATGAAGGCACTCTTATCGCCCCATGTACCGCAGACGGACAAAAATACACTTTTGGTAGCACTTCTTTCAGAAGAATACGCAAGCCAGACATATTCTCTTCTTTCGCTTACTCCTTCGGAGAACGCTTCTAGCGAGAGCGGCAAGCGCCAGCTTCTCAATCAGGACGGCAAAACGGCTCTCTGTTTAGGTATGGGAGCAGTGCCTACGATAGAAGCGTTCCGCAAAGCGGCTCACCAAGCTACTCAGATGGCCAATGAATATGGCTTCAAAGAACTGGTAGTAGCAGCCGCGGATATTTCTCAAAATGCTGCCATT
>CAZHOC010000072.1:464-11153 GCA_964534295.1 uncultured Bacteroidia bacterium
CTGCTTTGATAGAGGCTTTTTTGCTAAGTGCTTATCAATTCAATGTCTATAAGTCAGAGGCCAAACCTGCCCCCCTAGAGACAGTACATTTGCTAGGGGAAGGAGATGCGCTCACAGCTGCCGTTGCACAAGGACAGATCATGGCCGAAGCCACTAGTGTGGCCCGAGACTTGGTCAATGAACCCGTCATCACTTTGACCGCAGAGGAAATGAGTCGTCGCATTGAGTCATATGGTAAGCAGTATGGCTTTGGCGTAGAAGTATTTCATAAGGCAAAGATTCAATCGCTAAAGATGGGAGGCCTACTGGCGGTCAACTCTGGTAGTATAGATCCCCCTACTTTTTCTATCCTAGAGCATAAACCCGAAAACCCTCGTAATCAAAAGCCAATCATTTTTGTTGGCAAAGGGGTCGTTTATGATACCGGGGGATTGAGCCTCAAACCCACAGCCAATAGCATGGATTTCATGAAGGCTGATATGGGCGGAGCTGCTGCAGTGATAGGCTCGATTTGTGGCCTAGCCGCCGCGAAAGCTGATGTTTGGGTGATTGGCTTAGTTCCAGCAACTGATAACCGACCCGGACAAAAAGCTTATACGCCTGGAGATGTAATAGAAATGTACAATGGCTCGACGGTAGAAGTATTAAATACGGACGCTGAAGGCCGGATGATTTTGGCTGACGCCCTAGCCTACGCCAAGCAATATGATCCAGAGTTGGTAATCGACCTAGCGACTTTGACGGGAGCAGCCGTTGTGGCCATTGGTAGCCCGGGGATTGCGATGATGGCTACTGCTGGAGAGGAGCAAAAGCAGGCGCTTAAGGATGCAGGCGAAGCCGTTTATGAGAGATTAGTAGAATTTCCGCTATGGGATGAGTATAAAGAGATGCTCAAAAGCGATATCGCGGATCAAAAAAATATAGGAGGACGTGAAGCAGGCGCCATAACCGCGGGCAAGTTTTTGGAAGCCTTTACGGACTATCCTTGGATCCATCTGGACATTGCAGGTCCAGCATGGCGTTTTAGCCCTGATTCCTACCGTGGAAAAAACGGTACAGGAGTAGGTGTACGCCTACTGTTTCAATTTATTCAACAATACGGCCTAGCTTAAACTGCTGGCCTTAAACGAGCTTTCATGGCAAAATCAAGAAGACCTAAACATAGTAAACTCAAGATTGGTATTACGATCGGCGACGTAAGTGGCATAGGCCCCGAACTCGTCATTCAAGCATTTCAAGATCAGCGTCTCAAAGATCTTTGTATTCCGATCGTTTATGGCTCCTCACGAGTGATCAATATCTATCGCAAAGTGATGGGAGTGGAGAAGTTTCACTACATCATGGTGCAGAAGCCTTCTCAGGCGCAAAACCGGAAGCTCAATATCATTGATTGTGTTTCTGACTTAGATCGAATTGACATTGGCAAGCCTTCCAAGGCTAGTGGTAAAGTGGCTTATGAAGCGGTAAAACGAGCAGTAGAAGACGCTCAGCATCAGCAATTAGATGCCCTTATCACCCTGCCTGTCGACAAAGCCACCTTCCAGTTGCACGATGAGAAGTTTACGGGTCATACTGAGCTATTAGCAGAAGCATTTAACGTTAAGGGCAACTTAATGTTAATGGTTTCAGAAGAGTTAAGGGTCGGTTTGGTAACCAATCATGTAACCATCAGAGACGTAGCGCAAAACATCTCTACGGACAAAATCTTCCGTAAAGGTTTGATGCTAAACGAATCCCTTAAAGAAGATTTTGGCATCACTCAACCTCGCATTGCTATTTTGGGCCTCAATCCACATGCAGGCGACAGTGGTTTGCTAGGGAAAGAGGAGGAAGAAATCATAGCGCCCGCTATCCGCGAACTCAAAAATAAGGGCGTTCGCGTCATGGGACCTTATCCAGCAGATGGCTTCTTTGGCTCTCTTACTTACCGTAAATTCGATGGCATCTTGGCGATGTATCATGATCAAGGCTTGGTACCATTTAAGTTGATCGCAGGGTATCGTGGCGTCAACTATACCGCTGGTATGCCTTTCATTCGCACTTCCCCTGATCACGGAGTGGCTTATGATATCGCAGGTAAAAACATTGCTGATGCAGAAAGCTTACGCGAATCACTTTATCTGGCAATAGATATCCATCATCGCCGCAAAGAAAACAAAGCGCTACATGATGGAGCCCTCAAACCCATCGACATTAAAGAAATGAAAGCGGCTCGTGCCGCCGCGGTAACCAATTATATGGGTGATGAAGAAGTGATTAAAGAAGACTTTGAGGAGTAGTCTTAAGCCTGCAAATATTTAAGATTTATAAGAGGCGCAGACTTTGCGCCTCTTTGTTTTTACCCAACAAGGAGAGAATGCGACCAAGTGATTTTCATTTTGAAAAGAAGGCTGATAGATACCAACTATGCCTAGGTGAATTTACTACGCTTGCAGGACTGAGTTTGTTAAATCAAGGTTTAAAGGTAAACATTCTTGAAATAGGAGCCATTAGATGGCAAGACGGAGGTTGGGCCACCAAGGAAGATTTTCCTGATTGGAAAAAGCTCGCAGAAGTAACTTCTTTTCTAGCAAAGGATGAAGAATTCGCGCTCGTGAATTTCACGATCGAGCTTGAAGGGCTAGGCCGATTTTCTTCCCACGACGATGGAGAATGTCATTTTGAGTTTGATAGCAAGGACGAAGTTGAAACGCTTATCGAAAAAGTAGAGCCAGAAAAGTCGGAAATATTATTAGAGGCACTATTCGCTTCTACCGGCATGTATATCGTATTTGACAAAGCTAGACAGCTAATTAAATATGATTCTTTTGAACAATATCTTGAGAGTCAAAGACAGGAGGGTCATTAATCTATGCTACCAGCTAGGTATTAGATTTTGAAGAGTTTGATAAGAAGATCATCACAAGAAGCTTTGAGCGATTCCAAAGAAATAGAGATGGTCTGCTGGGGTTTACCAGCTTCGTGGAACGCTTACCTCAGAAATAGCTATATTTTGCTTAGGCTAATCTGCCTGGTATCAAAGAGTTTTGCCTATGAAGTTCATCAATACTGTTGTCATAAATCGGCCTATTGAAACTGTCTTTACACTCTTCAAGGACCCGACATACCTCAAGGAATACCAAGATGGCTTTGTGAAAAAGCTATTGATTAGCGGACGCGAGGGAGAAGTAGGAGTCGTTTCAGAAATGAATTCCCAAAATGGGAAGACTACAATGCTTATTACTGAAACGATTTTAGTCTCAAGATTCCCTGAAGCATTTGTGGGCAGTTATCATCACAAGCACATGGATAATACCATGAATTGCAAGTTTGAACGCCTAGATTCTAATTCCACCAGGTATATCTCAGAAGTTGAATACACTGAGTTTAGGGGTCTTTTGCCCAAGATTTTGGCTTTTCTATTTCCTAAGATGTTTAAAAATCAGGTCAAGAAATGGATGATCAACTTTAAAGAATTTGCAGAAGGACCCGCCTAAGTGCTAAGGCAGCATTCAAGTTCAGCAAGGAAAAACCGTCCGATTACTCTTCTTCCTGAATATCTTCTTCTTCCAAACTAAAACAAAGCGTTGCTCTTTTTAGCCCAAATATCCTTCCTGCTTTCGCCTCATAATTGGCAAACAAGGCTCCATTTTTTCTAAAAGCTTGTTGATTGCCCTCTTCCCGTCCCATATTCATATTTAGTTTTTGGAAGAGCTCTCCGGTTGGATACCATTTTTTTTGTTCACCATGGGCTTTTCCTTTGTTAAAATTGAGATGAGCAATCAAGATGTGCGGAGAATCAGGAGACCATATCTTTTTTTCACCATCTAGTTTTCCCAAATGGTAATTTGCGATAAGGCTATAATGCCCATCTGGATACCAATCGATCGATTGGTTTTGTTTCTTACCAGCTAAAATGCCCATTTTCTGCTTCAGCATACTATCTTGATAATAGCTTACTGCATAACCAGAAAACAGCTCTCCATTTAAGGTCCAAATAGAACTTTTCTTGTCATAGAAAAGGGTAGATTTATCTACAATTACCTCTGGTATGTCGAGCAATTGCTCATCCTTATTTGGGGAAGAAGTAGTCTCCTTTTTCTCACTACAGCTGCAAAGAAATACGCAGATTAAAAATGCCCATATTAAAATGGGATTCATTTTATGATTGATCTTTATAGTAGACATATCTTGTAGGTGAGGATATTCCAGTATTTTAAATCCACGGCTAAAAATAGATAAGCCCAATACACAATTAATGCTCTCACTAACTGTGTATTGGGTTTAATTTCTTGATTAAAAAATATCGTTAGGAGTACCCTGCAAATCTCCCCCAAAGAGGACGATGATGTCTGCTAAGTAGTATTCATTAATGATATGATAATGATAAATTTCTACTCCATCACTATGAGGCGTCACACCCCAATGGCCTCCTGATTCATCTAAGTCGGTAGGATAAGAACCGTCCATCTCTCTCCTCCCATATATTAAAAAGCCATCTGCCATGATCCCGACTAGCTTATCGTCATCATGAGAAACCATTGTATTTTCAGGAACATCCGCAGACTCAATATGGTAGTGGTAGCCAGAAGGGCCATTATGAGCACCCGCATAATCCATTGTTTCGGCGATCATTTCTTCCAAAGGACGATTAGGGCCTTCTGTGTCATTGAAAATAGGTGCTCCTGATACCGCAATACCAATTGGTCCTAAACCGGTAGCGGAACTGGTGGCCGCTAACTCTGGTGCACTAGGAAGCGTAACGGTAAAACTACGAGGTCCGATCCCTCCAGGTGTCAAATGTACAGCGACTACGGGATCAATATGCAGCGGCGAAAGTGAATCCCAGTAAGGAGATGTATGATTAGGCACTCCATTGGATTCTATGGTTATTTCATTCCCATCAAATGAAATGGTCACAGCATCTGAATTGAACTCGTCAAAGGCAGAAAGAGGCGTCAACACACCGCCAGCGTCACTGGGGTCCGAATTATTTGCCACATAGCCCTCTGGTTGCTCACAGGCCAACAGACTAACGGAGGGGTTGCCTAGTCCGTCCCCATCTGCATCTTCATACCAAGTGTTTTCAATACAGGGCTCTTCTTCTTTACAGGCTGAAACTAAAATCGCTACCCCAAAGAAGAGAAAAATTGGGAATCTCAAATACTTCATTGTTGTTCCTTTAATTTTAAATAGTTGCTTAAAAAGAAAAACTGGACGTTTCGTTCCAGTAATTTCTCTTTAGACAAGCCCTTATTTAAAATCCTTCGGTCGCGGTCGTTTTTTATTCCTATTTCCTACTACTCTATCAGTAATCTTCTCCATAAGTGCATCAAAAAGGGGGTATTGCGGAGGATTGAGGATGTTTTTAACTTCAATGAAGTGTTGGCGAGTTACAATTAATTTTTCAAGTTCTAACTGTTGAAATCGGGTCTGGACTAATTCATTTTCAAGATCGACCGAGGAGTCAGCAATACTCTCAAAATAAGGTAACAGTAGCTTTTGTTGTTCTTCATTGATCGCTGCTATTTGTTGGTTATGCTGCTCAGCTAAGGCACTAAATGTCAATTGCTGAGCACTGTCTAATTCGAGAATTCTTGGCACTTCTGCCTGAAAACCAGCGGCGCGTGGCCCCCGCTCAGGACGAGGCTCCGATTGGTTAAATAGGAAGAATGCCAGCACCAAAATATTTAAGAGGAGCAAACCCGCTACAAGCAACCTATAAAACTTTATCTGAGTCATCAGTTATAAATTTGAAAGGAAATATAGATGGGTTCATAGTGAGAACTGATGGATTCAGTTTCATTGGCTAAATACCTATCATGGCGAGCATAGAAAATCATCGCAGCCGTATTCAACAGGATGATTAATACCGCTGCCGCTGCATAATTTCTCAAACTAACCATCGGCAAAGTTTTAAGGCCTACAGTCGAAACCTTTTCCTGGATTTCAGCAAACAAGTCTGCGCGAGGCTGAGCCCTTTGACTGCCCTGCATACTCTCGACTACCTCTTCGGTCCAATTTTCCTTTTCGTTATTCATCTCTTTTCATTTAGACAATCAGTTTTTAGATTTCCTTTGGTCAGGAGATGTTTTTTCTAGTTTTAAGCGCAAGTTGTACTTAGCACGTTGTAGAAGAGACTCAACAGCCTTTAAAGAAATCTCCATAATATTTGCCACTTCTTGTCGAGGTAGACATTCAATATAACTGAGGATAAATGCAGTCTTTTGCCTATCAGCTAAACTATCCATCACCCTAAAAAGCATTGCGGCTTTTTCTTTTCGTTCAAGTAATACCCCAGGGTGATTAAAATCAATGCTTTGAGAGTTGGGGTATGTCTTTTTGAAAAAGGTGAATCGGTTCCGTTTTTTCAGATAATTGAGAGAGGTATTTATCGTAATCCGATAAACCCACGTTTCTACAGATGAACTCCCTTTGAAAGAGCTTGCACTTTTGTAGATCTTCACAAAAACATCTTGGGTGATCTCTTCTGCATCTCCGATATTTTTAGTGTAACTCAAAGCGGTATTATACACCTTCGTTGAAAAACGATTGTATAGCATTTCAAACGCATTCTCATTCCCTTTGACAATCTCCTTGATTAATAGTTTTTCGTCCACGAATATTGGCTTGGGGTTCCTCTTGAATGCGTTAATACCCTACTTATACTTGCCTAAAGACAAGCACACCAATAGACGTTGACACTTCCAAAATCAGATGGAAGTATCGCTAATGTTAATTACTCTATTAATGCTGATTGATTAGATGAGAAATCGTTCTCTTTTCTTGCGGTGGCGAAAAGAAAAAAATGCACCAAGCCCTAGCGAATTGGCTATCAAAGGTTTAACTTTTACTCCTTGTCCTTCTCTAGCAAGCTTTCATAGTCACTAAGCACTATCCTGACACTCGCTATCAATAATTCAGGATCGTCCCAATGAACGTAGTGGCCGGCATCTGCGCTGTAGAGGATCATTCCCTTATCGACCGATTGGATTACTTCTGTCCAGCGCCACAAGCGGTGCTTCATTTTTGACCGAAAGAGGGCTACCTCATCGTATTCCTTGGAATGAAACTTAGTCGGCATATCAAAGCGCCCCCCCATCAGGATATGTACAGGGATATTGGGCAAAGGCTTTTCATGAATCTCTCTAAACTCATCCTCACGTAGCTGTGCCAAAACCTCCCCTTCTCTTTTAATGGGACCGGCTGATTTTTCTCGGCTGATACGTCTTCTTTCAATAAAACTCTCTATCAGAGAGTCTACTTTCGCCTCCTCCCAGCCAAGCACCTCATAGTAATCTCTTTTATTTTGATGCGTTTCTGTAAAATCAGCCGGATCGATGATGATCAGTCCAGCCAGCATCTCGGGATAATAGTTAGCAAAGCCTCTAACATATAGGCCGCCTAAAGAATGTCCCACCAGAATATAAGGCGGTTCTTGATTTAGCTGATCAAGTAAATGTACTAGTCTGTCGGCAACATTTTTGATAGTAGGCATCTCAGCCACCGCTTCCGACTTACCCACCCCGGGTCTTTCATAGGTTAGGACCGGGGCCAATTCAGCAACTCCAGCAATGACCTTATCCCAATTGCCCATAGGGGCACCATGACCACTCTCAAATATGATAAGGGGCTGACCAGGCTTCCGTTCCTCAAGCCCTATGGTATTGATGGAGATTTGAATGCTATCAAGCTGGAATAAACGCGTTTGGCTGAACACACTGGTGCCCCAAAGAATACTCAACAGAAACACTGCAGTATACTTCATTTGAAGAAAGTGAGGCATTATGAGTTAAGCTCTATTAATTAATAGCCAATAATCCGTAGGCGGTCGTCATTGCAGGCGACTAGAAACTTATCGTTCCCCAAAGGGGTAATATGCTTCACATCATAAGGCAAGAAAAGCCCACTCAATCTCGCCGGGATCGCGTCAAAGCGCCCTTCACCATTTCCTTGCAGGTATAAACCAACTCCAGCATCAGCACGTGGAGTTTCTATCTCCGAAACAAAGAGATTGCCTGCGATGACAATATCAACTTGAGAATCCTCATCAAAATCCTTGATCATGATATCGTTGATCGGCGCCATCTGAGCTTCTCTTGGCAGCAGATGTTTGACATACTTGCCATCCCCTTGGTTTTCCCACCAACAAGAAGCAAAAGACTCTACCTCATATTGAAGAGCCCCCGCGAGTTTCGAAGGATTATAAACTTCCTCAAGATTAGCTGAGGCAAAGAGGTCGTAGGTCGGAAAGTCCTTTTTTAGCATAGGCACTTGTTCCGAGGAACAACTACGGCCGCGCAAGGGTACTCGCTCCCCAAAGTTATAATAGCTCAAGACGATATCTTTCTGCCCATTGGCATCAAAATCCTCATAGTGTACCGAGAAAGGCTCCCCAGCGCTAGAATGATACTTATAGTTCTCGCCAAGATTGCCAGTAATCAAGTCTTTGTCTCCATCTCCATCCAAATCAGCGGCATCGATACTAAACCACCAGCCACGGGTATTCTCAGACAAAGTCTGCTGGACAAAACCGTTCTCAGAATGAGCCAAAACAATAATCTCCTGCCACTCTCCTACCGCAACCAAATCTAGATAGCCATTGCCATCATAATCAACCCATTGCGCATCGGTACACATCCCTAGCTCAGCCAAATTGCCCTCTACCTCATTGCTGATGTCGGTAAACTTTGCGTTCCCAGCTTCACTATCATTGCGCAGTAAGTAACTAGCGGCGGGATTGGGATATTCACCCGGGAAATGTCTCCCTCCTACAAACAAATCCATATCACCGTCCTTGTCAAAATCTCCGGCACTCACGCGTCCGCCGCTGCTAAACATTGGAGGTAAGGCTTGAGAAAGACTGAAGTTGCCCTTCCCATCATTGAGATATAGGCGATCTTGGTATTCGAGTGCCCCTGCGGGGAACTCATTGCCTCCACTTACGACATAGAGATCCTGGTCGCCATCTCCCTCTACATCAAGGAAAAGCGCATGCACATCTTCGTATTTGCGGTCAGCCTTAAAGACTGCTTGGCTTTTGGCGTTGAACTGACCATTGCTCTTTTGCAGATAAAGCGAGCCTTCATTCAGTATAGCGCCTCCCACATAGAAATCTTCTAAACCATCACCATTAACATCTGCGGTAGCAAGAGCAGGACCAAATTGAGACATTTTGTGTGGTAGCAATACTTGTAGGAAGTAATCATCAAAGGGGTTTTCCTGATGCTTGTGTTCAAGTTTAACTTTATCAGTAAGGTCAGAGAATATTGGTTCTCTAAATTCTTCAATTGCTTCTTGCTTGGGCCCAGGTTTGATAGAGATTTCTTGGTCTAGCTTTTCAAGCGAACGTCTCTCTTCACTGCCATCCGGCCAGATAATGTGCATATCAACGGGGCCGTCATAATCGCCCAAGCCAAAATGAAAAATGGCTTCTGAAGTAGAGTACATTCCCCGAATGTTGGTAAGCTCTTGCATTTGCTGTTCTGAGCCATATTCAATACTAATCCGGGTGCCAAATACCTGAGGGATATCAGGTTTTACGCGAAGGTAGTGAGCGGTTTCGCCTTGCTCGCGACTCATATTTTGATACACAAATGCCGGGGCATTCAAATTGCTCACCACTAGGTCTAGATCTCCATCATTGTCAAGGTCACCATAAGCAGAACCATTGGAAAAAGAAGGTTCATTGAGCCCCCAGTCTTCCATTACCTTGTCAAAACCGAGATCTCCATTATTACGGAAGGCATAGTTTCCATCGCCTCCTCTAGGTCCAAAACATCCCAAATACTCACATCACCTGCATTGGGATTCTTGCGGATAAACTCATCAGCCTTACGCTGTACATAGGCCGGGAAAGTCTTAGCAGCGTCCGTATTGCGGATATCGCGCAGTAAACCATTGGTTACATACAAATCTTGCCAACCATCATTATCAAAATCGGCAAACAAATTTGACCAGCTCCAATCCGTACTCGGCACACCAGCCAATTGGCCGACCTCACTAAAATGAATGCCTTGTTCCCCGATATCTCCTTGATTGAGGTGAAGGGCATTGAACATATATTGATAGTGGCCACCTTGATTTACGACCTTCCAAAAGGAAGCAGGATTCATTCCACTCATATTGGCCTTCAGACGGTAATTATCCTCTGCTACCATGTCTAGCACCATCAGATCTAACCAACCGTCCCGATTGACATCCGCAGCATCAACTCCCATGCTGTAATAGGAAATATGCCGCATGCTTTCATAAATCACATTGCGGAAGGTGCCGTCTTTTTGATTGATATATAGACGATCAGGTTCGTCATAATCATTGGCGAGGTAGATATCCACCCAGCCATCATTATTTAAGTCTACCGTAGAGGCAGAGTTGGCAAAGCCTGGTTCAAAGAGATTAGATTCCGCTGATACATCGGTAAAACGCTGCCCATCGTTGCGATAGAGACGAGGACGATAAGCAGCATCCTTTAGATCAGTACCATAGAGTTCCGAATAATTTCCGGGATTAGGCGGTTGATTGAGCAGGAATAAATCTAGATCTCCGTCTCGGTCATAATCCAAAAAGCTAGCATGTCGGGTACGCGCTGTATCTGCGATGCCGTAGGCTTCAGCTTGATTTTCGAAGCGGATACTTTTGCGGCCTTCGTCTGTGGTATGTTCGCCTAAATTGATATAAAGCACATTCGCCCTTAAGCCTGGCTTATTA
>CAZHOC010000073.1:0-11149 GCA_964534295.1 uncultured Bacteroidia bacterium
CCTAGAGGCAATTGCTGGCCTCGAGTCAAGCGCGATTGGGTTACCATCCAAGCTTACCTCTTCGAGCATAAAGAGCGGTGCTTGAGTGGCAGATTTTACTCTGGGGATAAGCAATTTAGAAAGCCCTCTATTTGTTCCAATCCATAATTGATCTTGACTATCCAAATGCAGACTATAGATATCATTACTGATTAGGCCTACTTCTTGGTTATAAAATTCTAATACAAGACCATCCCAATGATAAAGTCCCTGTTGCGTTCCTATCCATAGATTACCCATGTCATCCACCACAATTTTCCGACACATCTTCTGCCCTAGCGGGCTAAAAAATTCAAGTTTTGACTCCTTGTTGAGATAGCACAGCCCTCTATCCGTCGCGATCCAAACGATTGAATCCCTATCTAGGACCATATCGTTGATAAAGACACTGGGAAGGCCAAAATCTCGATGAAAAAACTGTATGCTATCCCCTTTTTGATGATAAATCCCTTCACCTCTTGAATACCAACTTTCGTGTTCGCTGAGGGCTACATAGGATAGTTTGACGCTACGTTTGGGGTATTTTTCGATTGGCAGGCTATCAATCACTACAGAATCCCTCCGCATGCTCCAAGGATCTACAAAATGCATACTGAAGTAGAGGCTTTTCTTGAGGGTATCGTGATAAGGACTAAGAAAAATGGTTTCTCCTTGATATGATGTTTCAATTCCATTAGCCGCAGCCTCGTGCAAACCTTTTATTTGCAAATCATCAGTAGACATTTGCCAAATGTCCTCTTGGTAATTGAAAATAATACTACTCTTACCGATAGACTTTATGGCAGGAACTTCGTTGATCTTGTCTCCGTATTTTCCTTTCGGTGGGGCAACATACTGCCAAGTGTCATCTCGAAAAACAGAGAGACCATTACGACTACCTAACCAAATACTACCATCATCCAATTCTGTAATGGTATTGATAAAAGAGCGTTTCGGATCGGAAAATTGTTGGTTCTGAAAAGCCTGCTCCCTTAGCATAAATAGCCCATCGCCCATAGTAGTAAGCCATAGATTATTTTCATGATCCGTTTCTAAAAAAGAAACCTCGGTATTTAGGGAGAGCAAAGAATCTAAGCGGATGAGCCGTTCTTTTGCCAAATCGATGAATAGGAGATCTCGCCTATTTTGCCCAAGCATATAAAGTTGGGTTTTGTTGACAGCCCTCATTTGTATAATGGATGCATTTTCCATTTTAGGCTTCGCATAACGCTTAATTTCATCTCGAGAGCTGATACAGTAAATGTATTGATCACTAACCAACCAGATTTGGCCATATTCATCTTCCGTCATACACTCAATAGGCGGACTCCCTATCTGCGGATAGCATTCTCTCAATTCCATGCTAGGACTTAATCTCCAACAGCCCATAGAGCCATAGAGGTAGATGCGGTTTTCTTGATCTTGAAAAGCTTTCGCTTCTAGTAGGTTAAATTGTTTTTCTAGATTGCTTTTTAAGGGTTTTCTCCCTAAGGAAGGCAGGTTTGAATGATGTATTTTTTCAAGCTTAGGTTTAGCTTCTTGCTCTGTCAAAGCCCAATAGCTTATGAAAAGAGAATCTTTTTTTCGTTCTCCGCGAGCTAATACGAAAGCTAAGCTAGCTGGGTGAAGATCTTTGATCAAAAATTGAGTACTATCCCAAAATAATGGATTGGGATTAAGCAGAAGGTTAGAGGTGTAGGACAAATTGATAAAACTGTCATTTGCCATTCTTTGTATCCCCATCCGATGAGGATTGAGGATAAGTTCTCCTTGGGGTGTTTCCCCTAATACGATCACAGCATTGTCATTCAATCCATCTTCGGTAGTATAAGTTTTGAATTCAAAACCATCGAATACTGATAGCCCATAATCAGTACCTATCCATAGCAATCCATCAGCAGCTTGGTGGATATCATAGCCAACATTGTGAGGTAGGCCATCTTCAACTTGAAATTGCTTTATCAAAAAAGATTGACCCCAAAGCTTTCCTCCTACACAAAAGAGAACCCCCCAAAACAAATACAATACTGATCTCCCAATGGTCGACATTTCTATGCTACTATTATGATTGTAAAGAGTGGTCGCAACTACAAAAAACTTTTAGGCTAAAGTTCTCTTATTTGCTATCATTACAAACTACAAACAATGCTTCAAGTTACTCAAGGCTGAGCGACTCAAAAGTGGTTTTTCTTTTATCTTAATGATTAAGCAGTGAACTCTGCTAAAGCCCTTGGCTGATATGCTGGCCTAGGCTTAGCTCTACCTATTGCTGAACTTTTGAAAAGCAAAACAAATTGCTGCAGAAGATTAATTTATAACGGGTTTTAAGAGAATGAAATCAAACTTGCTCTGGCTGATACTATTAGGGATTACTTTCTCTGGTTGTGCCTTTATCAAAAATCTTAAAAGCTTGCCTGTCGATTATGAACCTCTGACGATTAATAGGGGTGCTGCACAAAAAAGCGTAGAACTCTATTATAGTGGGGCCGCAGGCTTTTGTATCAAATATAAAGGGCAAAGCGTATTACATGATCCGTTTTTGACACGAATCTCATTATTTGGTCAACTAAAGGATCAAAAAAATGACAGTATTAAAATCGCTCAATATCTAGATAGTACTCGTCTTACCCCTCAAACACCTCCTCAATTAATCCTCGGTGGTCATACTCACCACGATCATATGTATGACACTCCTTATATCTTTTATCAGCTCGCTTCTAAAAAAGGCCCTTACTTCATGGGGACTGAATCGATGCAAGACATTATGAGGCATTGGGATAATAAATCCTTCACCAAACACCATAAACATATTTGGACCTTTGCGAGTGTATATTCCTCTTCTGATACTTCCGAGACATTGCCTTGGTGCTATCTACCGGATTCAAGTATCAGAGTATTGCCAATAGAGTCTACCCATGCTCCCCATCTGTGTAGTTGGACCTTTTTTAAAGGCAAACCTAAATTAGAAGAAGAGAAGAGCCTGAGTCGTGCTTCTAGCTGGAGAACCTGCAATTCTTTGGCTTATGTGATTGATTTTCTTGGCCCAGAGGGCGAAAAGGAGCTAAGGATCTATATTCAGTCTTCCTCTCCCGATAAAGGAATGGGCATCCCACCAGCAAGTCTCGAAGGTTTTGATATTGCCATTTTGACGACCGCTTCTTTTCATTTAGTCGAAGGGCATCCTGAAGATTTGCTCAAGGCGATAAAGCCTAAGTTGACGATTATCTCCCATTGGGAAACCATATTTAAGGAGTTAGATAAATTAGCGGAAAAGCAGAAGCCCTTGTTTTCTACTGATGTGATGGGATTTGTCAATAAGGTTAAAGAGGAAGTCGATGATAAAGCCAAGGAGGAAGGTCCGCGAAAATGGATCATGCCCAATCCCGGAGTAAGAATCACCTATAAATTTTGAGATAATCGTTCTGCGCAGCAGAGGTCAATTGATAAAGATGCTTCTCCTAGGAGTTTTTTTACAAGCTGAGAGATTTTTTATCGCTGTTCTGCTTCGCAGAACGCTTTTTTTGTGAATCCCTATTGGGTCCGCCGCTAGAGTGAAACGTTCTGCGAAGCAGTAGCCCATAATTAGAAGTTAGTCTTTAGGACAAAAGGTATTATCTTATCTATATGACCACTGAGCAGCGCGCCCAAATCAAAGCTAAAATAGAAAGCAAAAGTGAGGAACTAAGTGCTCGAATCGCGGAACTCAAAGAACTCACCAAGCCTATATCGCCTGACAATGCGATCGGTCGTATTAGTCGTATGGATGCGATTAACAACAAAAGTGTCAACGACGCGGGCCTGCGTTCGGCGGAGGCGACCCTCAGAAAACTCCAACGCCAACTTGAAAAGATCGACAAAGCAGACTTTGGCAACTGTAGTCGCTGTGGTAATCCTATTCGTTTCGAGCGCCTTCATTTTATGCCCGAAAGCACCAAATGTATCAGCTGCGCCAGACGCGCTTAAAACCAAATTTATGATTGATAAGACGGTAAATACCATCGTTTCCAAGCTCAAAACGAAGATGGGCCTTGAAGGCAGTAAGCTCAGTTACGCGCAAGCCGATACCAAACAGTTGGGTAAAGTCCTCTGTTCCGTTTCTCATATCAATTTGGAGGCACCCCTAGCTTCAAGAACCTATCGACCCGAACGTCAATCGCCCGCTAGTTTAGGAGTACTGCGCTTTAGGCTAAACTTTATGGCCAATTTTGAAGCTGCCGCTTATGTAGAAGGATTGCGGCATTTATCCACCATCCTACACTTCTTACATCAGCATTCATTGCTTACGCCTGAAAACACCCCCGACCTAGCCGAAGGCATTGACAAGATTGCCATCAGTCCTTTCGAATCGACAGAGGCAAAGGAGACTTTACCAAGTATTGCTTTTGAGGTAAGGGTGATGCCGCTAGAGAGTGACGATACCCAAGATGTCATTAGCGCCAATATTATTTGAAATTAGTTCTGGAAGGCGATTCGGTTTTGCCATTCTTTTGATGAGATTTTGTTGTGTTAGTTCTCAGCTTTGAGGACGCAATTGATTTTGATCCTAACCTCATCACCTATGGTATCCAGAAAACCATCTCCGCCAATATCAAACTCTTGACGGTTGAGGGTGATCTCAGCTGAGAAGGTCTCGTTTTCATAGGTAAAAGGGAGGTCGATTTGTTTACGCTTACCTTTCAGTTGGAGGGTTCCGCTTAAGAGGTATTGCTCCTCCTGTTTTTTCACCTCTTTAGCAGAGAACGTTATGTTAGGGTAGCTTTCAGCATGGAAGAATTCTTCTTCTTGGAGGTGCTCATCTCGCATGGAGTTAGCCGTATAGATGGACTTAACAGGGATTGAGACTTCAAAGCTACTCGCTTCGAGCAGATCTGGTGAAAAATTGACCACACCAGAAAAGCGACGGAATTTCCCTTCTACATCCAGTCCTAAATTGGTGACGACAAAGTCGATAGATGAATTCTTGAAGTCAATTTCTTGGGCCAGGGCCCAGCTGCTTGGTGTCAAAAAACACAGTAGACACAGCATTTTTATGAATTGGATCATGGGATTTAGTTTAGAGTTTTTTTGATGATTCGGCCATCGCTGGCTAATTCTTGTTGTAAGTCGGCATTTTCTGGGTGATAGCTAAGCCCTTGTTTGAGGATAGCTTCGGCCTTAGCGTCTTTGCCCTGTGCATAGTAATATTTGCCTAGCTCCCAATAGGCTATAGCGAACTTAGCCTCTGGGTTTAATTTTTCCTGGGTGCTAATCAAATCCTGAAGGATGCGAAGACCTTCTTTTTCATACTGCTCGATTCCAGAGTCCAGCATGATCCTCGCATACGACATATGGGCATTCCAATGCTCAGATCCGGAACCTAAGACTTCATAAAGTTGATCGCCACCTTTGGAGGCTTCATTGATCATCCGCTTTTCATCAAACGAAAAATAGGCCTCTGTTAGGGCTAGCTCCGTTCGATTTACGAGAAAGTTGGGATTCTCTTTGTAGCGATTCCATTCCTTGTCCAACAAAGCTAGCAGTTGATCTCCCAGGCGAGATTCGATGATGCTATAGAGCAGTTTTTGGCCTTCTTCACTCCAAATGTCGCATTGGGCAAACTGATCTTTGATGGCGGCAAGATTTTGCTCATTGAGCTCAATGCGTTCTGAAAGCGGATAAAAATGCTCGAAGGAAGCCAAAGATGAAACGATCATTTTGCCATAATCTGCCGGATCGAGCGGGACATAGCTAAAATACACTTCACACATTTCGTCTGAGGAACCCCAGCCCCAATAAATTTCCTCTGCAGGATAGTTGGGATTATCTGCATTATCATCCGAATTGTCATATTCAAAATCTGCTTTGATGATACTGCCTTTGGGGATCAGCATTAGCTCACGCAGCGTATAGACACTTTGCCAACGCAGGTCCCAATTATCAAGTTTCAAAAGACTTTGGGTCCTACCATCTGGAAATTGTACTTCCACATTTACACTTTGACCGATATAATGCATATGTGGAGTCAGATCGTATAACTCAATATCCGCTGGGACATAGGCCCAAACCGATTTTTTAAAACTGGTCGTATTGGCAGGAATCTGTAGCTTCTGAGTACCAATGATGGAGCCGGTAATGTACTTCTTGACAGGCTCTTTGGCATAGTAGATACCGATATAGCTCTTGTCTGTAGTTGCTTTGCCGTAAAGGTGATAGTGATTCTCAAAAGCTACTTCCGCATCTTGTTCTACATAAAAACCCACTCCCTCAGGATAAGAATAAGGGCCAAGGCCCGGTGCCCAACCACAAACCGAAACTGCACTCCCAAATTCCATGGTGCCGCCTTTTTCAAAAGCATCATAACCTGGTTTTGGATCCTCCTCATCATACTGCCTCAATTTGCCAGTATAATCCACAAAGATGGTAGAATGATGCACTACCGCTGGATCACCCGCTTTGAAATCAATGGCTTGAATCACTTTGCCTTTGGGGATCTTTCCCTGCATGACGAAGACACGATATTGATCGTCGCCCTCAGCTGGGAGATTATAGGGTTCCATTTCAAGGATCAGGTCTGGCTCACCGAGTTTCCATTCTCCGCTGGCAAATTCCTGTGGAGGCAAGAGGTCTTTTGTTTCCCCCTCTGCTAAGCCTGATTTGACCCATTGACCGATGAGATTAATTTCATAATCAGTCAGGCTGTGCTCGTTGGCAAACTTGCCGTAACCTTTCTCTGCTTTCCAGATGGGCATATAGCGTTTGCGAGTAACAAACTCGACCATGCCTGCCCTACGGGCTACTTCATCATAAGTCAAAAGGGAGAATGGTCCAATATCATTGGGTTTGTGGCAGCTCGCGCAATTTGCTCGCAAAATGGGTTCGATATCCTTGTTGTAGCTGATCGCTCTGTTTTCAGTTGGCCAGGGCTGAAAAATGCAGCCTTTAGCGATTTGATGAGGCACTGCCACTTTTTTGCCTTGAGCTACGGCTTTGATGGCATCGAGTAGGTCGTTATGGCGTGGATTACGATTGATCTTGCCTACATCGGCAAATTGATCATTGATTCTGCCATGGTAGCGCAATTGATCATAGATGTCAAATAAGAAACTCTCAGGTACGACTGTAGGCTTTATCTGATGGGCTAGATCACCATTTGCATCAAAAATCAAAGGGAATTGAATGTCAAACTCCGCCTTAAACTTTTGGGCCTCTTGCCAACTTGCCTTGCTGTTAGAGATCACTCCATAAAAGCGAACCCCCTCTTTTTGAGATTCGAGATAAATGTTGTTTAGCTCTGGAATCAAGCGTTGTGAGATCACACAGCCTACTTCTAAAAAGACTAAGGCTACTGGGGACGCTTTTTTATTTTCTATTCCGAGATGATGAACCTTACCATCACTATCAATTTTTCTGGCAGAGATGATGTTGTACTGAGGCTCTTTTTGTTCGATGCTCTGGACGCTAAATCCAAGAGCGATGCAGCCGATCAATAGCACTGCTATCGAGCGAAGCCACCAATGTTGATTGGGCATAAAATGAGATTATTGTTTGCTCAATTTTACGTAAGTCCTCTAAATACAGCCTGTGAGCTATATCACAAAATCATTTATACCTGAGCTCTAATACGGCTAATGGTCTCTCTGGAGACCCCAATGATGGAGGCAATGTCAGAAGTTGAGGCTCGCTGGACGAGTTGGGGGTAATTTTCTAAAATGAATCGATAGTTCTCCAAGGTGGATAGATTGGGTGATTTCTTAGCAAAGTAATCGTAAAACCCAATGGAATATTCATAATAGGAATTGAGCAGATATAGGAAGTCTATATGCTGATGCTTTAAGAAATCCACATCCTCTCGATGCAGAGAGAGCAAGCTCGCTTCTTCATTGGCTTTAAAGCATTCCATGCTGGGCATCCGACCCAGATAACTATGCCAAGAGGTCAACATCTCGCCTTCAAAATACACCCAGCTAGTGTAATGCTTACCGTTTTCAGAATGAAAAGATTTTATACTGCCTGATTCAAGAAAAAACAGACGATCACAAACACGGCCAGCTTGGATAAGGGCTTTATCCTTCTTGAGAAAGATTCTTTCTGCTCTGGCTTCAATGGCTTGGAGGGTATTGGCCTCTAGCGGGTAGATATTTTGAAATACTTGCATGTCTTAGGGCTGAATAATGGTTTTTACAAAAAGTCCAAATAGCTCTCTTTGTATGCTAAACAGCCTTATGACAAGCCAAAAGCTAGCCTCCCCTAATGGCGAATCAATGAGGGGGCGTAAATAAGTATCTTTGCTTAGAAATATCCCTGATAAGGATGTGCTAATAAGACACTGCCTGCCGGTAATGAGGTACCGCTTCTAAACTCGGCTTATGATCTACAATCGCTTGCATCAAAGATTTGATGTGATTGACATGTAACTCATCCGTCCCAAAAGGCAGCACATAATAGAGGCCTTCTTCAAGGGTTGGGTCCATCAAAAAGCGTTTGAAGTATCGTTGGATGTAGTTTCTTACTTCGTAGAACGATTGGCACAATTCTTTGACAATCTGGGGGCGATTGTCCAGGACAAACATCAAATCTTCAAAGTCTTCGCTCTGCCGGAAATCACCTTCCGCTTTGTTGAGGAAAGACTCGATTTTGGCCGCAATAAAATAGGCCGGCGTAAAGGAGCGCACGTTGATATCCTCATTGATCGGGTAGGATTGGGCATGAAAGATGCCCTCATCCAACCAACGATACTTGTAAGCGAGACTTTCTCGATTACGGGCCAAAATGTTGACGGGTATGCCATCATACCGCCAACGGTGTTGAAAATGATTAATCGCTTCTTCTTTGACAAAACCACGATCAGACAACCATTCTTCCCATTGAAAATAGTCGTTCAAGGCCAGTGAGCCCAGAATGCAATCAACTTCTCCCACTACCCTATTTTGGGCAGCAGCATACTGTGGTACGTATAAGCTAAGGGTTGATCCGCCCAGGTAAAAGACCTTCTTATTGAGGTCTCCAAAACCTTGAGCGACTTTTTCAATGAGGGAATAGCTATTGTCCGGCATAAACTGGTTCGATCATTATACGCTTGCGCAATTCTTCGATAGCGATTTTTTGTTCGCGGGCACGTCCCACTCTCACTGCGTCTAGCAAGGCTAGCATCTCATACAGCTGAGGGTCGTGGCGGATGGCCTGAATCACATTGGGGTAGAGCGGGTTTACTGCCTGCCCGCGCGTATTCCCTACTGGACTGGGCCATACATACATCTCTTCCGACAGAATCAATTCCGAAAGCGGCTTTGCTGAGTGTGCTGTTGGAATTCCTCGTACTACGGAACCGGGTTGAGCCGGAAATACATATTTTAACCCATAGCTAAGAAATTCCAAAAATGAAGCTCTAAATACCTTTCTTTTAGAGGCATCGACCAAGCGGGCTTGCTTAGATCGGTTCAGGGCTTCGGCTACTTCGGACTGACTAATAGTAAGAGAGGCGGAAATATCTGAATATCGCCAGGGCGTGTCACCTAGAAGTACAATTTTGAGCAAGATCACTACGTCCTGAGGGCGCATTCCGTTATGTTTCCGCATAAATTAGATTTAAGTGTGGTTCGCGATTCGCGAATAACAAATTACATACTATTCCTACCTATTACCACCAAAAATCGGCCCATCTTGCTCTTCGCTCCTCCGATTGTGTATTTTAGGGCTTTTTGGCCTAAAATTGACCAGTATATTAGACATCTAATATGCAAGCCAAAGCATTGATCGACTACTTGAGACAACACTTCCCTGATCTAAGGTTGTCTGGCCCTCCTGTTCCCCTGCAAGGAGGTTTGCTCAATTATGTCTGGCGGGTTCCCGCTCTGCCCCGTTCCATCATCGCTAAGTACACCCCTCCCTATATCGCCAGTGCGCCGCAGATTGCCATAGATGCGTCGCGTTCTAAGTTTGAAGCAGCTGCTTTGCGCTGGTGGGATGAGCAAAAAGACAGCAATAATGCGATTAGGCCCCCTCATTTGCTGCACGCCTTCGGCGAACGCTCCCTCATATTAATGGAAGATGTTGGCCCCGCAGCAGATTTGGCGATTGCCCTCAAACAAATGGACCTTCCTACTGCCACCGCAACAGGTAAACTGATCGGTCAATTTATTGCCCATCTGCATCAAAACACCCTTCAGGACCCTTATTTGGCTCGTCACTTCCAAAATGAAGGGGTGCAAAGCGTTCGGCTAGCCGTACAATACAATCTGCTTCCAGCTCTGCAAAAAGCTCAGATCCCGCAAGCGCAAGCAATAGCCGATCGGATCACCGAAGTAGGACAATGGATCGATCAAGCGGGCATTTGTTTGATTATGGGGGATTTATGGCCTCCCTCGATTTTGATCTCTGATGCTGGACCTCGTGTCATCGATTGGGAGTTTACGCACTTTGGTTGGCCCATTCAAGACGTAGCCCACCTATCGGCGCATCTGTGGATGCAGACCCATATGGCTGAGAACGCTGCCCACCGAGAAGCAGTACAAAACTGTCTCTTTTCCTTTTTGGAGACCTATTTTACCGCCTTCGGCGAACGATTAGCTCCACTAGAACCCAGAAGACTCTATTTTGTGCATGTCGGTGCCGAAATCCTGGCCCGGACCATAGGCGATTTTCAAGCTGGCTATGTATATGATGGACTTGCCCTAAGGGATAGCCGTATGCAGGAAGCCATCGATTTTGCCATCGAATCAATTTTAAGTCCTGCAACAGACAGCTTCTTTGGGCCATTTTTTGTTATATAGCCCCTTCTTAATGCAAAGGAACAAAAACGCAAGGATCACGATGGTGATCTAAAGTTTTCACACATCACATTTTTTATGTCTGATATCTATCAAGATTCTCTTTTCCTACACGAAAAACTTCGCGGCAAAATCCGCATGGAAACCAAACTAGACGTGCGGACTTCCGAAGATTTGTCGCTCGTATATTCTCCCGGTGTAGCAGAACCTTGCCGTGCCATCGCTGCCAATCCTGAGGACGTATGGAAGTACACCATGAAGTCCAACACCGTAGCGATTGTGACCGATGGTTCTGCAGTGCTAGGCCTCGGCAATATTGGCCCTGAGGCTTCGCTTCCGGTGATGGAGGGCAAAGCGATGCTCTTCAAAAAGTTGATGGCCCTATC
>CAZHOC010000074.1:0-3470 GCA_964534295.1 uncultured Bacteroidia bacterium
GTTCAACTCGCTCGTCAATCAGATCATCTATATGAGCGCGACTCCTTCCGACTATGAACTACAAGAAAGTGGCGGAGTAGTCGTGGAGCAGATTGTACGTCCTACGGGGCTGCTTGATCCACCTTGCGAAATCCGACCCTGTATCAATCAGGTAGATGATCTCCTCGACGAGGTCGACAATGAAGTCAAAAAAGGCAATCGAGTTTTGGTAACTACCCTGACCAAGCGTATGGCGGAGGAGTTAACCAAATATTTGATCGACTTAGAAATAAAATCTCGTTACATCCACTCAGATGTTGACTCTTTGGATCGAGTGGACATCATCCGCGACCTGCGTAATGGCGTCTTCGATGTACTGGTTGGGGTCAACCTCTTGCGGGAAGGTCTGGATTTGCCGGAGGTATCCTTAGTAGCCATTTTGGATGCGGATAAAGAAGGCTTTTTGCGTTCGTCCCAATCGCTGATTCAGACTGCAGGACGAGCCGCGCGCCACTTAGAAGGCCGCGTGATCCTTTATGCAGATAAGATTACTCGCTCTATGCAGCAGCTGTTGGATGAGACAGATTATCGCCGCCAAAAACAGATGGCCTACAACAAAGAGCATGGCATTGTACCGACTTCTGTGCGTCGTGAAACCAAAGATATTTTTGAAGATGCCCTCGGTAGTCGCGCCAAGACCATTGAGGAATTTGAAGAAAAAGTCAATGTCGCCGCCGAGGCCGCCGCTGAATATATGACCGAAGACGAACTCAAGCGCAAAGTCGCCAACATCCGTAAGGAGATGGAGACCGCCGCCAAAGAACTCAACTTCGTGGAGGCCGCTCGTCTGCGCGATGAGATGTTTGCCTATCAATCATTACTTAAAGAGAAGCGAGTTTAGTTTTACCTCCCGATAGCTATCGGGAGCGTGGAACGCTTAACTCGACCCCAAAAATATCAATCGATATGATCCGTAGCGACGCATAATCATGCGTCGCTACGTTTTTGTAAAATCGCCACCCAATCATTTCGAGTGAGCGCAGCGACGAGAAATCTCCTATCCGACAAATAGTAGTTACACATTGCAGAAAGGAGATTTCTCGTCGGCCCGCTACTCGGGCCTCTGTCGAAATGAATCGTCCAACGGACGGTAGGTGCGCGCATGCATGCCGCACCCTAGAGACAAGCGTTCTGCGCGGCAGTATAAAATCCCTAAAAATGCTTCGACTTCGCTCAGCAAGACAAACCGCTTGTTACATTGTCTGATAGTTATCGGGAGCCTAAATGCCTTTGAAAGGAACTGCAAATGGTTTACTGCTAGCCAAACCTCTGTCGAAATGAATCGTCTAACGGACGGTAGGTGCGCGCATGCATGCCGCACCCTGGAGACAAGCGTTCTGCGCAGCAGAGAAAACCCTATCTTTGCTCCAAAATAACTTGAACACTCCCCAACATATCGCGATCCTCGGTGGCGGCCTGGCTGGAAGCTTTTTGGCGGCTCGCTTGCTAGAAGAAGGCCATCAAGTCAGTATGATAGACGATGGCGCTCCGAGGGCAGCTTCGAGAGTAGCCGCGGGTTTGTTTAATGTAATTACCGGTCGCTTCGGGGCAAAATCATGGTTAGCGGAGACGCTTTTGGGTGAGATTGAGGCCTTCTTTGCTAAGCCCGCTTATGCTTCTCTGCGTCAGCACATTCGCTACGCTGAGATCTATCGACCCTTCAAGACGTTTGAGGAATACAACAAATGGACGGGTAAGGCGGCTGATCCGGCTTATGCTGATATTGTCGCTTTTCAGGAGGCACCGCTCTTCGCGGAACGCATAATCAACCCCCACGGAGGAATCAGAATATTGCCTTGTGGTTGGTTGGAAACGGGCGCCTTTATTGATGATCTCCATCAGCTTTTGCTGCAAAACGAGCGTTTTTCGCTTTATCGCGAGCGTATAGATTATGAGGCTATCGGCCTGACCGAACGCAAGATTCAAACCGCCAGCGGAAGTATCTCTTTTGATCGGTTTGTTTTTGCGGAAGGCTCCGCCCTCGCCCAAAATCCTTATCTACCTTTTGTCAAACTCATACCCAATAAGGGCGAGATTCTCATTTTACATGCTCCTGACTTACAGCTTGAGCAAGTCGTTTCGAAAAAAGTCTATCTCATCCCGCTGGGTGATGACCGTTATCTGACTGGCTCCACCTACCGCAATCAATTTGATCACCCCCACCCTACCGAAGAAAGCAAAGCTGAGATCGAAAGTCATCTCGCCAAACTGCTGAAAGTGCCTTACGAAATCGTCGATCATTTTGCTGGCATCCGACCCACAACGCCCAATCGTCGACCCATCGTCGGAATCCATCCTGACTTTGACTACGTATATGTACTGACGGGCTTCGGGACCAAAGGCGTTTTGCTAGCGCCTTACACTTCTAAGCTCCTAACTCAAGGAATTTGCGAGAATGTCTGGCAGTTGCCAAACGAAATCCAACTTTCTCGGTTTATTAAGTAAGCAGTACAAAGTATGGTGTATTAAGTACCAAGATAAGAGCCTGTAGCTAGTGTTGGGAGGACAATTAATGTACTCGATACTTAATACTCAATACTTGCTACTCTTGCGATATGTAGGGATCCGGAGATTTTTCTCTAAAACCCGTGGGGAATTTTTAGTATTTTCCTATCTAGGTAACAAGTAGCCTTAACCAACCTGAACTTTATGTCTTTTCGTCATCTCATCATGACTGCCTGCTTTATGGCAGGTTTAAGCCTTCAAGCGCAATTTGCGCCCTTTGCCAATTACACCAACTGGAAACAAGTCCAAACCGATCATTTTGATGTTTATTATAAAGGTGGGGATGCCAATGCTGCCTCTAGGGTTGCGCGTTATGCGGAGCAGGCCCGCTACGAACTAGGGATCTTATTCGACTATAAACCAGAGCAGCGATACACTTTGGTCTACTTCAATGATGCCAATGAGGTATTGCAATCTAACTTTAGCTTAGAGCCAGATGTTGAAAATCCTGGTGTGCTCAATTTTGATGATCCGGTAGGGAAGGTGATTTATCATGGTGATTTGAATAAGCTTTATGCAGAGACGCGTCGCGAAACGGCCCGTCTTATCATGCAGGAGTTTGCCAATGGAAAACGTCTCGGCAATATCGTACAGAGCGCCATTTTGCAACACAATCCGCGTTGGTACTGGGAAGGTCTTTTAGAATATGTGGCTACAGGTTGGACCTACGAAGATGAAATGTGGATTACGAGCGTTCGCAACGCGGATCTTCTCGAAATGGCTCTGGAAGGCGACGAGCAAATCAATCGCATCGTGCGCAAATCCATTTGGCACTATATCACGCGCGAATACGGCGAGCCTAAAATCTCCGAAATCGTCTATCTCGTTAATATCGCCCGCTCCGTAGAGTCAGGGATTATCTCTGTTTTGGGGATTTCCCTTCCAACATTGACCGAACGCTGGCGTGAGTATATCAATGTGCGTTA
>CAZHOC010000074.1:3492-11105 GCA_964534295.1 uncultured Bacteroidia bacterium
GTCAACGTACTGCTTGGGAGGATCTTTCCGGCCTACAAAAAATCGATCTACCCAACAATTACACGGTTGTTTTTGCCGCTCCCAATCCCCAAGGGGATAATGTCGCTCTCTACCTAGAGCGCGATGGTCGGCAATCCGTTTGGCTCTATGATCTAGAAAGTCAGGAATTAGAGCAAAGCCCCATTACTTCTGGTATCAAGCGGGTGGATGCACGTTTCACAGAATTTGAACCTGTACTGAGCTGGCATCCCAATGGGCGCCGCTTAGTAGCCAGTACTTTTAATGATAAATCTCTAGCTCTCGCCTATTGGGATGTAGGGGATAAAGATGTCAGCTATAAAGACCTTAGCAACAATATCCAGAAGATTATTGATCTGAAGTGGGGAGGTGAAGGCCGCCAAATTGCAGTATCCGCTTTGCGTGAAAGTCGGGTGGATTTGTTTCTCACCAATGCAGGCGATGCCAATCTCAAAGCACTGACCAATGATAGCTTTGATGAATTAGATCCGAGCTGGAGTCTTGATGGCGCTTATATCTTTTTTAGTTCAAATCGCGATAGTACGCTTTTGCAAGATCAAAGCGGCGCTTGGAGTGCGCATGTCAAGGACTTTGATTTGTTTAGATACGACTTGGAAGAGGATACCATTCTTCGAGTTACTCGGACTCCTATGGTCAACGAAAGACAGTCTTTCCCGATCAGTGGCTTTGAAGTAGGCTTTGTTTCAGATGCCTCTGGTATCCATAACCTTTATCAGGCCAATATCTTCACGGGAGAGCAACAAGCGCTCTCAAATTTGGCCTCCGGGATCAAAGAATTGCAAATCGCAAATGGAGAAGCTGTGATTTTAAGCGCAGAAAACGGGATTTTGAGCCCGCATGTGCTTCCCTTCTCCAATTTTCAAGTCAACGCACAATTGCAGCCTACGCTGCTGCGCGTGGAGGACCTAGCTGCATTTCAAGAGAAACAACTCAAGGAATCTCGCTTGCAAGCCTTGATCGAATCGGTAGAAACGGTAACAAATCAAAGTACTCCTACACCGGAACCTAAAGAAGAACCCAAAGAAGAGGCGGATCGCCCAGTGCGATACTATATCTTTGATGAAGAGGAAGAACCTTATGAGGCTAAGCGCCCCACTTCCCCGAGCAAAAGCCCACGCGCGGAGATTCGTCCCAAGCTACCCCCACCAACCGTATTTGGCAATGAACCCAAACCGGAAATTGCTGAAGTCGATGTCGAAAACCTCGGTAGCACCGGTACCACTTGGGAAGCTGATTATCTCGGCCTCAATTGGAATTTTGACCCCGTAGCGCAATACGGTTTCGTAATAAATGCAGGCTTCTCGGATGTGTTTAACAACCACCAATTTGGTGTCTCAGTTGCCCCTTTCCTGATTGGTGGAACAGGCGTTGATAGTGATATCACTTACAGCTACAACAAAAATCGCTTGGACATCTTTGCTGAGGCTGGCTATATGTCTCGTCAGCTACGCAGAGAAAACAATTTAGAGTCTGACTCATTCATTTTCCGTTTTGATCAGATGCGTGTAAACGCTGGCGTGCGCTATCCAATCACTTCTCATTTGAGTGTAGAAGGTAGTCTTGGCGGATACTATATCGACCGTAAGGATCAGCAGTTTTTGCGTCAGGATCCGCTAGACGATCAGGATGCGATCTTGAGAGGGGGAGCTGGCTTCCGCTTTAATAATGTGCGTGAAAACGAGGGTTATGCCTACCAAGGTTGGAAAGCAGAAGCCTTTTTCGATAGCTATTTTTCAACTAGTGAAAATGCATTTGCCTTTAGCCGAGTACAGACGGAAGTAAAGAACTACACCAATTTCTATCGCAATCTAGTATTAGCTACGCGCTTCGCAGGTGGATTCAATATCCCCAACGAGCAAGTGCAATACTATCTAGGAGGTACAAACGAACGCTTCCTGCCACCAATCGCTTTCCAGCGGGAAGCCTTGGCGGGGCGTAGCAATACGATTGACACCTCTTTGCATAGCTTCCATTTCCAAAACTTCTTGATGCCATTGCGTGGCTTTAGACCTAACTCTCGTCAAGGTACGCGTTACATCATGGGGAGCGTTGAGTTGCGTATGCCTCTGAGTCGCATGGCTAAGAGCGCACTCAACTCCAAAAACCTCTACAATTTAGAGTTGATTCCGTTTCTCGATGTCGGTACTGTTTGGGTAGAAGGCAATCCGTTTTCAGACAAAAATCCAACTGACACCCAAATTCTGACCAATGGCCCGTTAACGGTCAAATTACAAACCTTAAAAAGCCCATTTTTGCTAGGATTTGGTACCGGCTTGCGGGCAAATGTGATCGGTTACTCGATGCGTTTTGATCTCGCTTGGGGATTGGACGACGGTACCTTGAGAGCACCTATGCTGATGACCTCTATCGGCAAGAATTTTTAAGACAATTTATGCACATAGGGATTTTATCTGACCCTGCTAATTTTCATACCCAAAAGTGGGCCCGAGCGCTGCAAAAAGCAGGCGCTAAGGTCACTGTGTTTTCTTTTTCACAAGACTGGATCAAGGGCGTACCCTGCGTTTCGATTGAACCTAAGTCCACGATCAACGGACAGCTAACTTATCGGAGCTATTTGTCTGGCGGATCAGATTTATATGCGGAATTGGTGCGTAATCGCATCGATATCATCAATCCAATCAATGTTACGCCTTTTAGTGTCTGGGGCATGCGCTCCGGTTTCAAGCCTATGGTGAGTATCGCCATGGGCGCTGATATTTTGGAGTATCCTTCCCGCTTCGCGGAACTCGGATTCGACCCAGGGCGCATCTGGAATAGCAATGCAGCCAAAATGGGCCTCCTCAGCAAAGTACAATATCGCTTCAAGTGGAGTTTATTTAGGCATTATGTCCAGCAAGCTCTCAAGGCTTCAGATTTGATTACTGGCGATAATCTAGAGTTGGTTCACGCCGTCAGAGATTGGTTTGACATCCCTGATGAACGCGTAAAACTAAACCGCTGGGGAGTACAGCCAGAAATGTTTCAAGCAGATGAGGCTAAGCGTTCCGCGCTGCGGCAAAAATACGGAGTCCGCGATTGGCAAAAAGTGGTCCTAAGCCCTCGTGGGATGAAGCCTGTTTATCAGGGAGACGTGATACTGGACGCTTTTGAGCGTTTGGTGCGCAGAGGGGTGCGAGATTTGAAACTCATCATGCTTTCGGCCGGTTATGATATTCCACCTGAGGTAGATGCCAAAGCCATCGCCTTGGACGAACAATTTGAAAACTTTCACTATGAGCGAGGATTGCTATCTCGCCAAGAAGTGATTGATCTTTGGTCCATAGTGGATTCATTTGTAGTAGCGCCGGTTTATGATGGCTACTCCAACGCCTTGGCGGAAGGTCGTTATGTAGGAGCTGTACCCATCGTAAACAATATCTCGGCCCACCGCGAATTGCTAGCCCATCAGGAAAATGCCTGGATGATTGATCCATTTACACCCGAGCATTTGGCCGATGGCATCATGAAGGTAATGGAAGATTATGACTACTGGCAAGGAGAGTTTGCCCCACGCAATCGTGCTTGGATTGAGGCTCACTCCTTGTTAGACCAAAATATAGCAAGCTTTCTAGCTGACTGTGAAAGCGTTCTGCGCAGCAAGAAAGTAGGACAAAAACGATAATGACCTGATGGATTTCTCAACAGAAAAATCGTACCTTCGTTCGCCTTAGCGCCTGTGTACATATTTTACTGAATAAGGAAATTCTAACTCTATGCAATTCCCCGAAAATCTCCTCTATACTAAAGATCACGAATGGATCCTCATTGAAGGCGACGTGGCTAAAGTTGGTATTACCGAGTTTGCGACTAGTGAGCTAGGTGATATCGTCTATGTAGAGATTGAAACGGAAGGCGAAAGCCTCGATCGCAATGAAGTATTTGGTACTGTGGAAGCGGTAAAAACAGTTTCTGACTTGTACATGCCCATTGCTGGTGAAGTAATTGAATTTAATGAAGCCCTGGCTGATGATCCAGAGCTTGTCAATAAAGATCCTTATGGCGAAGGCTGGATGATCAAAATCCGCCTGAGCGAATCTGTTGAGGATGCTGAGCTAATGGAAGCTCCTGCTTATACCGAGCAGGTAGGCGCGTAAAGCCTTCTCGCAACCCAGCCCGGCAACTCAGCTTTTAAACCCTTCGTATTTATGCGTATGACGCGTTTTATTTGGATGGTGTGCTTTTGCCTGGCTGGGCTTGCACCTTTACAGGCTCAAATTGGAGCCGAAATCGAACTGGCAGATCGTTATTATCAAGATGGTGAGTATGAATCCGCCCTGGATTTGTATCTCAAGATCACCAAGCGAACTCCTCAGGAGAAATATGTCAGTCGTACGATAGAGTGCTATGAAATGCTCAATCAATTTGATGACGCACTCGACTACATCAACAAAACCATCAAAAAAGATAAGGGTGCATCCGTACTCTTTCCGATCCTACAAGCAAGTTTGTTAGAAAAGACTGGCGACCTCAAAGAGTCGGATAAAGTCTATCAAGAAACGATCTCCAAAAAGCTACGGTCGCAAGGCGATTTTGTGCAGATTGGTGCCCATCTGTTTCAGGCAGGTAAACTAGAACTGGCCAATCAGACCTATATGCAGGCTCGCAAGCGACTCAAGGATGATTATATCTTTGCCAATGAGATCGCCAACATCCATATGCAGTTGGGAGAGTATGCGGCTGCGACGAACGAATATCTTAACGTTTATTTTGCCAATACCTCTGACCTAAATGCGGCTAATTTGGCCATTCTCAATATGGTCAACACCAACTCGGCCGATGAGATCGAACAGGCGCTGCTTTTGGCTTCGGACAAATATCAAACCGACCTAGGCCTACGGACAATCCTATATGAGTTTTACGTTCTCGCAGAAAATTTTCAGGAAGCCTTTATTCAGGTCAAAGCGATAGATCGTCTCTTCAAGGAAGAAGGTGGTCGCGTGGTGCGTTTTGCCGAGACCATGCGCAACAACAAAAACTATAATCTCTCCAATAAAGCTTACGACTACATCATCGATCGCAAGCGCAATTCGCCATATTTCCAGCAAGCTTTTATGGAAAAGGCCATCAACGGCGAGTTACAGGCCTTTGAGCAGATCCCAGTGGATATGGTTTCTATCACCCAAGCGGTGATGAACTATGGTGATTTGTTGGATGAGTTTGGGCGTCGCCCGCAGTATTTTACGGCGATTTATCGTCGGGCTCGGCTGCAGGTATTTTACCTCAATCAACTCCAAGAAGCCCGCAAAGAATTAGAAGCCGTTGTAGCCCAGCGCAATAATCTCTCTCTTGAAGATTGGGCTCGTGGCAAGCTGCTGATTGGCGATATACAGCTGATGCAGGAGGAGTACAACGAAGCGAAGCTGACTTATACCGAAGTGAGCGACATCTTCCGCGACCGCCAGGTAGGAGCATTGGCTAAGTACAAATTGGGTCAGTTAGCTTACTACAAAGGCGAGTTTAACCTCTCCCAAGCTTTGCTTGGTTCGATCAAGGACAATACCTCCAATGATATTTCTAATGATGCGATCAAGCTCAATCTCTTGATCCTCGACAATACCGGCTTAGACACTACGACCACCGCTTTGGAGATGTTTGCCCAAGCCCAGCTCTATACCTATCAACGCCAGTATGAGGAGTCGATGCAGTTGCTAGATACCTTGGCCTACAACTTCCCCAACCATACGCTCGCCGATGAAATTCTCTGGGAGAAGTCAAATATCTATCTCAAGCAAAATGATGTCAATACGGCCTTGCGCTATATCGATCGCATCTTGACGGAATTTCCTTATGATATTTATGGCGACGATGCCCTCTATACCAAGGCCCGCATCTTTGACTACACCCTCAAAGATCCAGAGACGGCCATGACGCATTATCTAGACTTTTTGACGCGCTTTCCCGGGAGTCTGTATTCCGTGGAGGTGCGCAAGCGGATCAGAGAGCTGAGAAAGAGTTAGGTTTTTGGGGCCGCTGCGCGCATGCATGCCGCAGCCTAGGGACAAGCGTTCTGCGCAGCAGTAATAACCACAAAGATGCTTCGGTAGAGATCAACAAGACAAATTGCTTAAAAAATTGCTATGCCTAGAATTGGATCCTTTCTAGCTTTACCGCCTTGCGGAACGCTCATCTCTAATGATTATATTGGAGGCCTATAGAGTGATCACAATGCATAAATTCATTTTTTTTCTTTGCCTTTCCCTGGCTTGGACAGCCTGTACTCAAAGCCCAAAGGAACAAGAACCACCTGCCTCAGAGCCAGAGCCTGTTGTGGAAAAGAATTTTACCGAGCCAAATGGCGAGGAATTTATCATCCAGTCGAAGGCTGTGGGGAGCCTACGCATTGGTGAAAGCCTCCCGATGGATTCGGATATTTTTGATATAGAACCAACTATTGAGACCATCACCGAAGAAGGGATTACGATGGAGCAACCGGTTTATATCCTCAATGGCAAAAGCGGAGAAGCGATTTACGTGGAAGCAGCTTTTGACGACCAAAAAGGCAAGTATAGCGAGTTGATAGGTGAGATCAATGTTGTCTCTCCAGACTTTAAAACGATGGAGGAGATTGGGGTCGGTTCGAGTATTGAAGCCTTCATCACGGCTTATCCTGACTACCAGATTTGGTACACCTACGTCAGTGAGATGTACGTGATTGAGAGCCCTAAGGATCTTGACGCTCAGTTCCTGCTAGACCCCGCTGGCTTCAAAGGGGAGCTGAAAATCGAGAGTGATATGACCTTTCTTAAGAACACGGACTTTGATCCCAGTACCAAGATTATCAAGGTGAGATTGTTTTGATGACCGCTTCGCGGAACGCTTGAACCTAGGCTGCGGCATGCATGCGCGCAGCTACCTTCGATAATCATTTCGACAGAGTCCCGAGCAGCGGGACGACGAGAAATCTCCTATCGCTCAATTGCAATTACATCATGTACTCAAGGAGATTTCTCCTCGCTACGCTCGTTCGAAATGAGGATGAGGGTGATTTTGGTAGGGCACTGCCTAGTCGCATAGAGATAATCGTTCTGCGAAGCAGCCCACAAAAAAAAACGCCAAAGCAAAGCCCTGGCGCTAATCCTTAATCGGTAGAAAAATCTATTTTTTGCTACGCTTACGATCGTGCTCTTTGAGGTGGATCTTGCGTAGACGGATGGACTCTGGAGTAACCTCTACGAGTTCATCTTCCTTGATGTATTCGAGTGCTTCTTCGAGTGAAAACTTGATCGGCGGTGCGAGTTTGACCTTATCGTCCGAGCCCGCTGCGCGAACGTTAGAGAGTTTTTTACTCTTGGTGATATTGACGACGAGATCGTCGGCGCGATTGTTTTCCCCGATGATCTGACCTTCGTAGACTGGATCTTGAGGGTGAATAAAGAAGTGGCCACGGTCTTGTAGACGGTCCAAAGCGTAGGCAAAGGCATTACCGCCTTCACTCGCGATCAGAGAACCTTGATTACGCTTAGGTACTTCTCCTTTGAAGGGAGAAAATTCCTCGAAGCGATGCGACATAATGGCTTCACCTGCCGTGGCAGTAAGCAATTCGTTACGCAAGCCAATCAATCCGCGAGAAGGTA
>CAZHOC010000075.1:0-11103 GCA_964534295.1 uncultured Bacteroidia bacterium
AGAGTAAGCCCAGTCTCTTGTGGGAGCTCCTGCTCTTTCAGCATGATACTTCTAAGCAGGCCGACATTCTTTTCTTGCCGCCTTCTGTGCCTAAGCAATTGCCGGATTTAGAAAGTTCTTACTTGACTGATGCCTATGATCAGATGGAACTGCTTGGTTTTCCTTTGGTCTCGCCTTTTCAACTGCTTCAACACGATCCTCCTAATCTGATCAAAGCCGTAGACTTTCCCGATCATGTCAATCAACAGGTGAGGGTCTTGGGTTATTTGATCTGCATTAAGCAAACGACGACCATCCATAAGGAACGCATGCAGTTTGCCAATTTTTATGATCCGGACGGGACGATGTTTGATGTGGTGCGTTTTCCTCCAGCAGTCAAAAAATATAGTCTCGCAGGTGCAGGGGTTTACCTCATCGAAGGCAAAGTAAGCAAGGAGTTTGGTACCTACTCGCTCGATAGTCATAAAGTACTGAAAATGCCTTATCAGTTGGATCCGCGCTTGGGACAGGAAGTCAATCATTGGTCGCCCCCCGAAGAAAAGCAGTAAGTTTTTAGTCCAATTGCTCCAGCAATGCCTGGGCTTTCGCCTGATAAAAGTGCTCGTCATCCACCGCGATTGCTTCCAAACTTTGTTTGACCGAAGCGAGCTCTCCCTTTTTGAGGTAGGCCATGGCTTCGTACCATTGCCGGGTCTCGGACAGGTTTTGGAGTTCCGCGAAGCGAGCCAAAGCACTATCAGCCTCTCCCATCTCTAGATAAGCGATGCCCCAATACAGGTAGGCCTCCATTGCTAAGGTCTGACTGGTATCAGTCGCGGCCGCCTCATAGCTAGCAATGGCTTGCGCAAAGTCCGCTTGACGATAATAGCGCGTAGCTTCCTCAATCGTACTGCCCATACTCTCCGGTGCCTGTGGACGCTCATAAAAGTCCGCAAATAGCTGTTCGGGGCTCGCTGGGCTAGGATTGAGTAAACTGAGACCGCCCCACAGCAAGAGCAATAGTACCGCCGCCGCAATCAGATAAGGAGCAAATCTCTGCAAAGTACGTACTTTAGGCCTACTCGCTTTCATCTCCTCACGCAGCTCTTGCCACTGTGCTTTTTGGTCTTGGGCACCGCTTCGCAGAACGCTCATCCTGGCCAAGAGGAATTCCTCCAACAAAGCCTGCAAAGCAGGATCAGCCTCGCAGTCCGCCTCAAAAGCAGCTTGTTGCTCAGCCTCCATCTGACCGGCCAAATAAGCCTCTATGCGTAGGCTTTCGCTATGTTCGCGTTCGGGACTCATCATTATTAGGAGAAGTTCTCCCTCTTAATATTTTTCTTTTTGATCAAATCTCTCAGTTTTTTCATGCAGCGATATTTCTGACTTGCCAAGCTATTGGCGTCTTTAAAACCCAATCGACTGACGAGTTCATCGATGCTATAGCCATAATACTCTGCTTCTAGGAGCAACTGCTTACACTTGCCGCCCAGCTTATCCATCAAAGCAACGAGAGCAGCGACTTCCTCTTGCTGAGACAATTGCTCCAAGACATTGCGCGCCTTACTCGGCAGGCTGCTAGCCCTATCAAGCTCCTCTGTAGGTAAAGACGAAGATTTTCGCAGCCGATCAACACAACGATTGCAAAAAGCACGATAAAGATAGCCACCCAAGGACCCTTCTAGCTGAAAATCAGGCTTTTGCAATTGTCTCGCCAAACCAATAATGGCATCCTCATAAGCATCAATCGCTTCCTCCTCAGAGATACGATACTGACGTTGCCCCTTAATCGTATAGCCCCAATACTGCCGATAGATCATTCGCATCGCGGCCTGCTCCTCCCCTCCCCGACTACGAATAGCCTTGATCAGTTCTCGATCGGGAAGGATTTTAGGGCTCATAATAGCTTGATGAAAAAAATCTCAGTTTTTGGGTGATCCAAAATTAGTGCCTTCGTCTCTTAATGTGAAAGCCTCCCAATGAGTCTAAGCACGGGAGACTTTCGAAGGAATCTTTTGGTTTTCGAGTAGTCGAAAACGTGAGATTGAAGGAAAATTAACTACTTTATCTCACAATTTAAACTATTCGAAAATATGAACCAGCTATTTACGCGCTTGCTATTACTCTCCGTAGTGCTCGTAGGATTTGTCATGTCTGACATATTCGCGCAGACCGACGGCTTGGAAGGAGGAAATGCAAACAACGAACCTTGCTTTGCTATTTGGGACACCGATGAGGATAGAGATAAGAACAACAATCCCCTTTTAAGACGCTTCATAGATATCTACATTCCTAACAGCCTCAATGCCAACAAATACCGCGCAGTAATTCGGTATTACGATCAATTTGGCAACCTGATCCCTATCCCGGGAGCAGGCAACAATAATGGCGTCGTGCAAGACATTTACGTCCCCAATAGCGATCCTGATATTACAAATGGCGACATCTATACATTTGAATTGCTCAGCACCTTCTCCCAATCATTGGTTTCATACGTTTCTCTTGATCTTTTTGCGTTTTACCTTAATAGCTGGATACCACTACACACCTCCAACAATCCCAAATGGGATGTCAATAGCAAGAGCCAAAGGGAAATCTGCTGGGACAAGCCATTACCGATCGTAAAAGGCAAAGGAGACAAAGGACGCTTGGGAGCTATCACTCAAGAACAAGCTTGGGCCTATCCTAATCCTAGTACGGGCTATGTGCGTATAGCACCCCTAGACCAAAATCATAAGCTAGAACTGTATGATCTGCAGGGAAGACTCCTAAAAAGCTGGCAGTTTGAAGAGAGTACGTCTGCTTACAAAATTTCCATCCAAGCGTTCCCCGCAGGGGTCTACTACCTCAAAAGAAAGGTCGGCGCAGAGCAGCAATATCAACGTATCCAAGTCCTTTAGGCATGCTCCGCTCCCTTTTTGCCTTATTGCTTTTGAGCCTGAGCTTGGGTCTTGCTGCGCAGAACGCTCAATTGGATTCTGCAGCGCAGTGGACGAGACGGGCTAACCAGTTTATCCGCAATCAACCAGATTCGGCGGTGCAACTGCTTAATGCTGCTGAGGCAATCTATCGTGAACTAGGGGAAGACGAATCGCTTTGCCGGGTTTATAACGGATTGGCAGCGGGCCATATCAGGCGATACGACTATGAGTCGGCAGAGCTTTATGCCAAAAAGGGGATCGCTCATGCGCAAAATACGATTGGCAGCGATCATCCGATTTATAGCAACGCCCTCAACAATCTAGGCGCTATTTATCGACAAAAGGGAGCTTTGACTCAAGCTTTAAAGTATTATACTGAGGCCCTCGAAATTGCCAAAGCAGCCGAACAACAGGATTTGGTCGGCCTTTCTCGCCTGCACAACAATATCGGGATCATTTATCGTCGCATGGGTGATCCGCAGGAAGCATTGCAATACTTTCAGGCCGCTTATCGTCAACTAGACGCTAGTACACAGGCGAGTCCACGCCGTCTCTTTTCTTTGGGATTTGCCAGCTCACGAGCCTATGATGATCTCGGGAGACTAGAGCAGGCCAAGCAAGGCTTATATAGCATCAAGCCCCTTTTGGGCCAAGCAGCTGACAAAACATCAGTCCGAAACTGGATACAGTCTGCCCACCGACTGGCGAGCCTCCACTACCAGCACGAGACTTATGATAGCGTAACTTATTATTTGGATCAAGCAGATCAACTGCGGCAAGCGTTTGGCCCATATCGGGAGCAAGTTAGTCTTGAGATTCGGGCCAATCTAGCACGCAAAAAAGAGGATTGGAGCTTAGCCGAGCAATACATTCGCCAAACCATGGTCCTGAGAAGGCAAGAGTTTGCGGGTAAAAGCCCAGCATTGGCTCAGTCTTACCAACAGCTAGGGGATCTATACCGAGAAACCCAGCAATGGGAGGGAGCAGACAGTGCCTATATGCAAGCGCTTTTTTTGCTTAGCGAAGTAGAAGAGATCCATTTGCCCAAGCTAAGCGAAGTCCTACAATTGAGGGAATCGATTGGTGTTTTGCAGGGCTATATCGAGTGTCAGGCTGAGCTATATCGTCAAAAACAACAAATCACACATTGGGAGCAGGCCATCGCTGCGGCCTTATTGGCGGACAGCTGTATCAGTCTATTGCGGCAGAGCCACCAGGAGGATCAGGCTAAGTTCCGCCTAGGCGAACTCGGCCACGATATCTACGAACAGGGGATTGCTTTGGCTTATGATCGCTATCAACAAGCCCCCAAACCCCAATGGGTAGATTTAGCGCTAAAATTTGCGGAGGGCAGCAAAGCCATGGTTTTGTTTGAGTCTCAGCAGCAGCTCAATGCGTTGCACAATGCAGGTTTACCCGATAGTCTCAAGGAGCAGGAGATCGTTCTCAAAGGCGAGATCGCTTTTTATAAAAACCTGCTCCTCACAAATCTCAAGGCTGATTCGGTGACGAGGGATCGTTGGCGCAACCTACTCTTTGACTCGCAGCAGCAAGCACAAGCGTTCCGCGAGCGGCTAGAAAAAAACTACCCGCTCTACTACCAAATGTGCTATGAGGAAGTACCCGTATATATGCTCAGCGATTTGAAAAAGCAGATTGCCCCTCAGGCAATGATCCTCTCTTATTTTTGGGGAGATGCGGCGGTTTACGCTTGGGCCATTGCAAAGGGGGAAACACATTTTTTTCGTATTGAAAAGGTGTCTCAACTCAATCTGCAAGTTTTACAACTGAGAGCGGCTTTACAACAAGCGGATTATTCTCCTCTATACTTCAATGCCTACACCCAATTGGCGCATCAGCTTTGGCAGACACTCAGCCATCAATTGGATTTCAACAGCTATCAAAGCCTAGCCATCATACCCGATGGGCCGCTTAGCAATATCCCTTGGGAAGCCTTGATGTATGAAGCAGTAGAGACTCAGACTGAAGCTTCGAATCTTAGCCGACTTTACCGAGGACTGCCCTATACCTTCAATCAATGGGCGATTTCATATGGGTTTTCTTTGCGCTTGCATTTAGAAAAACTGGCTCAACCAAAATCCGAAGACTTTTTTGCCGCTTTCGCGCCCAGTTATCCGGATTCTTTGGCCCTGACCTACAATCAAGCGAGCGCCCAAAAGCTACAGCAGCAGTTTCAAGGCAGTCTTTTTCAAGGAGCTGAAGCAACAGAAAGCCAATTCAAAGCTCGAGCCGATCAATTTGCACTTTTGCACTTGGCCATGCACGGACGAGTCGACCCTTTGGATGGGCAAAAAACGCATTTACAATTTAGCGCAGAGGACAGTTTGCAGGATGGCTATCTGCATCTTTTTGAGCTCTATGATTTATCCCTCAGCGCCCAGCTCGTGGTCTTGGCCGCTTGTGAAAGTGCCGCAGGGGATTGGATCGAGGGAGAAGGAATTATGAGTCTAAGTCGAGCCTTTCGTTATGCAGGTTGTCCTAGTCTGGTAGCCAGTCTATGGGAAGCCGATGGTAGAGTAGCAGTCCAGTTGCTCGAAGCTTTTTATAGCGAACTCCAAGCAGGTCAGAACAAAGCGCTCGCGCTACAAACGGCGAGAAAAAACTTCCTCCAGAGCTGTAGTCCCGAACTTACTCACCCCGCTTATTGGAGTACCTTTGTCCTGACAGGCAATGCAGATCCTTTGCAAAAAGACTCCTACTTATGGTTTTGGATCATTGGCATAATAGCCTTGCTATCAGCCACTTCCATATTATTTCGCAAAAAGTTTCAAAAAAATGGTGATTGAAAAATAGCCGCTTCGTCTTCTTAGAGTGATTCAACTTTGTGGTGCTTTATCAGCTGTAAGGGTGCCCGCATTATCACTCAAAAGAAAATTAAAATGAAAAAGCTATTTACTTCATTCGCTCTATTTTTTGCATTGTTTAGCACGGTCCAAGCGGGTAACTGCCCTGGAGAGTTTAATTGCGATGGGATCATCAATGTATTAGACCTAAACATCATGTTGGCAGAATTTGGGCAAACTGGTCCCGGTCTTGTTGCAGATATGAACTGCGATGGTACGGTCAATACAGCAGATATGCTTGAGTTCTTAGGGGTATTTGGAACCACTTGTTGCAAAGGTGATATGGACTATGATGGCATTATTGGTGCTGGCGATTTGACGATCTGGCTAGGTTACTATGGTTCTAATTGCCTCCAAGGAGACGTTAATTGTGATGGCACTCTCAATACGGCTGATCTTCTTTGCTTCTTAGGCACATTTGGTACGACCTGCAAAAGCGGTGCTCCTAGCAAGCGAGTTGCAGCGACCGATGCAATCCTAGAAATCTACCCTAATCCTAGCACTGACAAAATCACCATCAACAGTGCTTTGGCCTTAGATCTTCCAGAAGTAAGCATCGAGCTACGCGACTTCACCGGCCGCTTGGTAGAAACTTATAGAGGAGTCAACAAAATTGACCTCAGCAATCTCGAAACTGGTACTTACTTAGTACAAATGCGTATCAACGAGATTCTACTAGAAAGTCAGAAGGTTGTAAAATACTAGAAACTAGTTCTTTAGAATCAATAGAGGCGAGCCTTTTAGGGGCTCGCCTATTTTTTATAGATGGAAAAAAGACCTTTAAGCTAGCTGCTCCAGTCCAGTCTCCCTACTTTATACTATTGTCTTAATACTCACTCAACTTATCCCCGCTGCAAGACGTCAGCCACCAGGTGAATCAATTCTGAAGGTGAGTTGGTGATCCCAAAGGCATAAGGTGGCGTTCCCCGACTAGGGTCAAAATTAGTAATGTAAAAAATCGTAGGTGGGACTTTTTCAAAACCCATCTTATTGACCATCTCTATCAAGAATTCGACTCCGTTCATACCTCCCGAAGGTCTTTCGATATCGGAGATAATTACATCGTAGTAGTCTGGGTTTTGCGCCACTGCGTGGAACGCCTCTTCATTATTGTTGACAAAGTCAATTTTGCCCCCACCACCGATCGCCTCACAAAGCGTTACTTCTTCACGCTTGCGGTAGTCAGTGTTTGCTTGGTAAGCATCGTCGATCCATAAGGCTTTATAATTGGTTTCCAGAACGCCTAACAGCTTTAAGCGATCCCGCAAGGCTCCCGTATCTGCCACTGCCGAAATAGATTTCACCTCCGAACGAGAAGGCGCCGCCGCCATGCCTCTGGTCCTTACCGCAGGCGCTGCTTCTTTTTTATTAGGCTCGTCAGACCTTCTTGCATTGATGTAAGCGAGCGTCTCTTCCAGATCAACCCCAAATATATTGGCCGTTACCTTATTGGCCATCGAAAGCAACTGCTTCTGCCGAATACCTTTATACTCCTTCCAATTGAAGCCTTTGAGAAAATCAACCGCTGCCTGAGCTCCCCGCACAAAAAGATCAACTTTGGCCGCATCGGTCAAGGCAAAATCAAGCCAATTATGATCCCCAATGTCGATCTGAGCCACGAGCTTACGATACTCAGGATTGTTCAAAATAAAGTCCTGATCGCGCATCATACGAGCCGCATTAAAGGAGGCCGCGATCAAACCGGTATAGCTCATATCCTCTACCTCATTCATGGTATTCCGGCTCAAACCAAGTTTGACCCCGAAGGTCGGACGACGCGGGATCTTGTCCCAAGCATGAAAAATATCAATTGGGAAGTTGGAAAGGATACCCCCATCCACAAAGAGTACCTTATCCGGATGAGGTCCCATATATTCGAGTTCACGCTCCCAGGCGATTTTGTTTTCCGGGGTTTGTGGGATACCACCTTGCTCCCAACCAAAAGCGCCTTCACGCATATTGGCCTCACGGCGAAGCGGGTGAAAAAAGATCGGCACCGACATCGAAGCCCGAACAAAATAGGCGGGATTGACTGATTGAGGGTCTTCAAAGTAAAGTCCTGCATGCTTAGGAAAAACCGCTTTAGACTCAGTCGTAATATCGGCTGCCACCACGGCAAAGGGCCAATCATCTTTGCGTGCTTCGGCTTCCGCTGCCGGATAAACCGCTTCTTTAAGGGCGGGTGGCAGATCTTCCATCCGCTCCCGCAATTGCTGGACATTTTCGATGCCAAACTCAGCCAAGGTCCCAGTCATCCACTCCAGAAATTGCTCTCCTGGATTTAAGCCCATATCAGACTTAAGATCATCTAGGACTTGGGCACCTTTAAACAAAAGCTTAGCCGTACCCGCACCACCGTTGAGGGCTTCGATAAAGTCTTTGACGTCATCATCCCCATCCACAAAGCTAAAGAGGTCGAGTTTGGCGAGTTGTTCGAGCACCTTCGGTGAACGCTCATTTGCGGGCTTATCAGCTGCCGACATCATGACCGTATTGATGGCTCCCGCCGAAGTACCGGCAAGTTTGAGAAAGCGTACTCCTGCTTGTTCGAGGATATAGGTATAACCCAACAAGGCTACACCTAAGACACCGCCACCTTCTTGAACAAGATCGACATACCATCGACCTTCCTCATCGACCGCATCCGAATATCCAAACTCTGGATCCTCGGCCTTCTGGGTAGCAATATATTGCTTGATTTCCTCCACCATGAGGAGGACGGACTTATTTTCTGTGAAGTCGCTTATTTGTAAACTAGGCTGATTCATGACAATTATTGGGCTTGTTTTGGTAGCGAAAATAGCAGATTTCGCCTCCCGCTGCAATACGGGTTTTCCCGTAAAATTTGCCTTATTACTATTATGCGTACTACACTACTACTTCTATCCATTGTTTTATCTCTGAGCGCGTCTGCGACGAACGTTCAGATCGATAATGTCAGAATCCAAAATCGTGGACCCGCTGGCGAAAGCCTAAAGGTAAGCTTTGAGATGAGTTGGCAAAACGCTTGGCGTAACGCTAAAAATCATGACGCAGTTTGGGTGTTTATGAAATTCAAACCTGCCAATTGGTATGTACATGCCAAGGTGCAAAAAGACGAACATAGACTATTAGCAAAGGGAAACTCAGACATGCCTATGCCTGAAATCCAAGTGAGCGATGATCAAGTAGGTTTTTTTGTGAAGCCCGGCGCCAACTATAGAGGGGATTTACACTATAAGTTAGAAGTTACCATTGACACTGCAGGAGTTAGAGGTTTTGATTATAGATGGGCCAAAAATCTCATAGTATATGGTATTGAGATGGTCTACGTAGCAGAAGGACCTTTTAGCATCGGTGATCCAGATCCCTTGAGTAACCAATATAGCGCCTACTACGAAGTAAGTCGCCAAGGGCAAAAGCCTATGCGCATCAGCAGTGAAGATGCCATTGAAGTAGGCGATGAGATAGGAAAACTATATTATCAAGTAAAAGACTCTATCTATCAGGGCGACCAAAGAGGACCTATACCCGCAACTTATCCTAAGGGATTTAAAGCTTTTTACTGCATGAAGTATGAATTGCGGCAAGGGCAATATGCAGACTTTTTAAACTGCATTTATAAAAACGACACTTATATGCGTACTGGCATTGGGGGCTTAGATTATGCAGAAACCAAAGGTAGTATCACCCTCCAAGATCATAAGTACGTAGCCGCTTCGCCGGAACGCCCTATGAATTATCTAAGTTGGGTAGACGGCTGTGCCTTTGCGGATTGGGCAGGGCTACGTCCGATGACTGATTTTGAGTATACCAAAGCAGCCCGTGGTCCGGAGACGCCCATTGCCAAGGCTTTTGTATGGGGTACTGCTGATTATGACAAGATGGCTCGCTATGTAGATAGCAAAGGCGATCTAATAATGGGCCTGGGCTATGACGAATCTCAACTCAGCGATGAAAGCCGCACCGCTTTCGGGGCAAGTTACTACTGGATCATGGATTTAAGTGGCAGTCTCTGGGAAAAGGTAATCACAGCAGGCGATTCCGTGGGACGCAGTTTCAAAGGCTCTCATGGAGACGGGAGATTAGCGTTCGGCGAAGCCACTAACCCAGACTGGCCCAATAGCAATAATGAAAAAGGCGGCTATGGCTATCGCGGAGGGGGATACTATGAGACGAGTACAGCTTATGGAGATTTTAACCCGCATAGCCCTGTAGCATGGCGTACTTATGGCGCATGGTCGGGAGGGCCACGTTCGATTGGATATGGTTTCAGAGCCGTCAGGACAGCTGAATAATCATTTCCCCCTGTCCTTTTTGCATTCAAAAAAGACAGGGGATTAATGATTAATCTACTTTTCTTAGGTCAATCTCCTCAAAAAAGATATCGTCATTGGGAACGTCAAAAGTCGCTCCAGTGATGCTGCCATTGTTGCCCATGACAAAATTGAGCGTCCCAAAATCAAACCAAGCGTGGGTTTCATTCCAAGTGATCTCAAATGTATCATAATGCCAATGCGAGAGACTGGCATCTAGAGAGGGAGCATGCGGGATATGCATTTTGAGTTGATCGTTCTCAAGGAGAATCTCAATATCCCCATACATATCAGACTGATAAGTACCCGCATATGCCTCTAAGGGTAGGCCTGGCTCGGTATCCATCATACGAGCCTCTTTACGCTTGGCCACTCGCTGGACCCGAAATGCATCTCCCCTAGCCTGGCTTTGTAAACCAATCGCTTTCCAATCTTTAGGATCATCATTGCCTAGATATAGGTCCACAATATGGTTAGCGACATAGGTGCTGATGCCTTTCATGCTATTGGTCAAAACCACGATTCCCAAACCTGCTTCGGGCACCATTACTACTCTCGAATACATACCATCATAGCCACCACCATGGGCGACAATCTTTTTGCCCATATAGTCATTGAGGGACCATCCTAGGCCATATCCTCTAAAGTTGGTAGAAGGGAATAGGCGCTTGTAGCCACTGCTTACAACTAAACTATTGTGGGGATGCCACATATTGCGCTGCGTAGCGGCCGTGAAGAAGGTATCCTCTCCGCTGATGCCCTGCTGTAACTGCATTTGCATCCACTTGGCCATATCAGCAGCTGAGGATATAATCCCCCCAGCTGCTCCCATATTGTCCCAATTGGCATAAGGGATGGGATGATTTTCACCCTCAAATGGTTTGTGGGGGGTCGCAACGTTCTGCAAAGCAGTAAGCGCAGATACCGAGGTCTGAGTGCGCTGCATATCGAGTGGGTTTAGTATCCTGTCTTCGACGAACTCTGCCCAGGTTTGGCCCGTAACGGCCTTGATCACCTCACCAGCCGTAATAAACATCAAGTTGG
>CAZHOC010000076.1:0-2832 GCA_964534295.1 uncultured Bacteroidia bacterium
GCCCAGTGCTGTCCAATTGCCAAAAATGTAAAATTTGGGATGAGCCGCTGTTTTAAACACTTGCAAGTTGGAGTTGCTGGTTTGGGCCAACATTCATCGCCTCCAAAGTCAAATCATTGGCAAAAGGAATTGGACGCTGCCAATTGAGCCAACCATTAGAATCCAGCTTAGATACCAATAATGCAGGGTTTACAAAATTATCACTCTGCATAGCTAGCCAAAGATGGCGTTCATCACTCACTACCTCAGTCAAAAAATCTGATTGAGATGCACCAATGCTTACCTCCCAGCTGATGTTTTGATTTTCATCATAAGCCTGTATTTGCACATTGGGTAGACCGTTTCCATTGGCTTCCTCAAACACTAAATGCTTAGGCAGTATTTGGGCTCGCGTCTCGGCAAGTCCCGTGCTAAACACTTGGCTATTCACTAATTGCCCATTTAAGTCAAACTCCAGCTGATTTAAATCTGCGTTTTGAGTTTGGGTCAGATATATACGGCCTTGCCGAACGCTTGCATCCATCGAACTGACAGGCCCGGTTAAGTCATACCATTTTTGAAATAAAACAGGTCTTTGTAAGGCTTCACTTATCTTCAGACGTCCGCTGCTGCGGCACTTAGCTTGCAATGCCGGTAATATCGTGGCGCTTCGCAATAAGCGATTGATTACTGCTTGATAGTTGAGTCCCATATTTGCAGACAGCAATAAGCATATGGCTCCCGAGACTTGGGGCGCGGCCATTGATGTGCCGCTCAAATAGCCATATTGTCCGCCAGCTACTGTGCTATAGATGGCATAGCCGGGAGCTGCGATATCTACGCTTTCAGCTCCGATATTTGCAAAATTAGCTAAGCGATCAAACTCATCTGTTGCCGTAACAGTGATGATATTATCTAGCTCATATGCCGCTGGAAATATAGGGGCACGATCATTATTATTTCCATAGTTGTTACCTGCAGCAGCGACAAAGATATGTCCGGCTAACTGAGCTTGTTGAATACTCTGCAGGAGGGTCTGGTTGTTAGCAGCACTTCCCCAACTATTATTACTGATTTGCGCGCCCATCTCCCGCGCATAATCAAGGGCAGCTACCGCATCAGAAGCAAAACCAGTCCCATCATGATTTAGAAATTTGAGTGGCATGATTTGAGATTGCCAGCTTACTCCGCTTACCCCAATCCCATTGTTGCCCCGTGCAGCGATAATTCCTGCTACATGCGTTCCATGACTAAAAATATGATCATCGCTCGGATCATTATCATTATTGACAAAATCCCAGCCGATAAAATCATCTACATAGCCATTATTATCTTCATCTATTCCATTGATATCACCGGGATCAAATTGCCATTGACCGTTGATAAACTCTAGCACATGACCATCGCCATCTGCATCTTCAGCCAAATTTTGCCAGATGTTATCGATCAAATCCGGATGCTGCCAATCCACACCTGAGTCAATTATACCGACCACAATACTTTCGCTACCAGTTTGTAAATCCCATGCCTCCGCAAGGCCAATATCGGCACCAGCCAATCCACCTCCTTGACCGATATTATGGGCGCCCCACTGTAAATCAAAATTTACATCATTGGGTATCAAGCTCGCCTCATAAAGATGATCAGGCTCTATCCAAGCTATCTCTGATGATCGTGGCCAATTAAGACTGTCAGCTATCTTCAAGGAACTAAATTCCTGATTTTGATAATGTACAATAACGCGTTCGCTATGGCGGTCCTGATCCAAAGATTGAGCCGGAAGAAAAAGGCTTAAGCTTAGCCAGAAACAGAAGGAAGGCAATCGTTTCATAAAAAGGGCTTTAAGATTTAAGCATTAAATAGCAGGAATAAATATTCTATTAAAAAATCAAATCTCAAGGTTTGTGAGAATAAGAAAAACAGCAATCGATAGATTCATGTCATTATTTGTGCTTTAAATCCTATTTTAGAATCAAATAATCCAAATTTGTGAGTAGCATGAGTTCGTCCCGCATCAAGCTTTACCGCACTTTAGCAAGCTTAGAGCCTGTCGAATTATTGAAATTTGAACGCTTTGTTGCTTCTCCCTTCTTCCATCAACATGAGGCAACAAGGCAATACTTTGCTTTGCTTAAGCGAGCCTATCCAGACTTTGAAGAAGACAGCATTGACGCCAAACAAATATTTGCTCAGATATATCCGGCTGAGCCCTTTAATGACAATAAGATTCGGACACTACGTAAATACCTGCTTCGTTTGCTTTATCAATTTCTCAGTTTAACAGCTAGTGAAAAGGAAAGAGGCTTTGAAAATCATTTTCTCCTCCAAAGCTTACTCGACCGAAATTTAATAGGGGACTATATTCGAGAGGCAGAGCAAATCCAACAAGAATTAGAGCAACAAGAACTGAGGGACGAATCTTATTTTCAAGAACGATTTCACCTCCAAAGATTGGATATGCACTTTTCCGTATATCACCAATCTCGTCTTCAACCCATGGCTTTCTTGCAGATGAATCAGCAATTAGATGACGCCTTTGTGATTCAAAAACTAGAGCTAGCCTGCGCCGAATTAAATCGAAAGAGGCTCAGTGGAGAAGCACTTTTTCAAAATCCTTTTTTACCCATTGTAATTAGCCATTGCCAGCAGGCAGGGGATCAATTAGTGGCGCTTGCGAGGGCCTATTATTTATGTTTTCTACTCCTTCGGAGAACGCTAGAATCTAATACTTTAGAGCAGCTAGAAGACATTCTTAGTTCTGTCGGAATCCAAGAGTTTAGCCTTATCCATCGGACAAATTTGTACAGCCATGCCATCAATTATTGTAATGATCAGTACCGTGCGGGAAAGGTG
>CAZHOC010000076.1:2842-5611 GCA_964534295.1 uncultured Bacteroidia bacterium
TTTATCTAGAACGAATGTTCCGCCTTTATCAACAGATGTTAGTCCAAGGATTACTATTTGATAAAGGCCAATTATCAACTCATCAATACAAAAATATGACGACTCTTGGCCTTCGGTTGGGAGAGTGGGACTGGACAACTCAATTTGTAGAAGAAAACAAGGATAGGATAGAGACTAAATACCGGAATGGGGTCTACCACTACAATATGGCACACATCGATCTATATCAAAAAGAATTCAGCCGTGCGCTAAAACATTTGCAGCAAGTAGAGTTTATCGACCCCTTTTACAGGATCAGTTATCAAATGCTATTGCTAAAGATTTTTTATGAGTGTAAGGAGACCGAACCCTTGCTAGCACTTACTCAGACCTTTCGCACTTTTATCCGGCGAAAAAAGAATCTAGCGGACAAGCAAAAACTTGCCTATACCAATTTTGCTCGTTTTGTGAGGGCAAGTTTCATGATTCGAATTGGCAAAAAGAAAAACCTAAGCGCCCTCAAAAATCATATAGACGAAAGCGATGCACTAATTGAGCGACAATGGCTCCAAGCTAAGGTCGCAGAGTTGGAAGATATAGTTTCAGGAAATTAGGTCATTGTTCTTTTTTGCTACCGCTTCGCGGAACGCTTGTTTCTACAATTTGGCAAGGCATTGCCTTGCCACGCTCAAAGAGCGGAAATAAGCGTTCTGCGAAGCAGTCTCCCCAAAAACCAACCACCCAATGCAGTTCGAAATTGGGCGTTCGGTATTCAAAATGCTAAAATCCTTTATTCCAAATCTGCGCCAGGCAAGACCTCAAGTTTAACAGCAATGATGCGGGTCGCAGTGGACTTTTGGACGGTTACCAAATAACGCTCGCCTATACTGATTTGAGCGTCTTTGGCGGGAATATTTTCGGCTACATAAGTAACCAAGCCACCTAAAGTAGTATAATATTCTTCTTCAGGGAGTTCGAGCCCTAGGTCCTCATTGAGATAGTCGATTTCGTGGCGAGCTCCTAACAAAAAGCTACCATCATCATAAGATACTTTGACGAGATCTTCTTCTAACTCTTCTTCATAGTACTCATCCTCAATCTCTCCAAATACTTCTTCGATCAAGTCTTCGATGGTCAGGATACCCGCGGTACCACCAAACTCGTCCACCACGAGCCCTACACTTCGCTGATTTTCGGTGAGCTCGATCATGAGCATATTGGCAGGCATAGTCTCTGGTACCACCGTCATAGGTTGGATCAAATCCTGCCAGGTATCAGGCATATTGAAAAGGCTGCTCGAGTGGACGTAGCCTTTGATTTCATCTAAATTCTCTCCGTAGACGATAATGCGAGAGAGTTGAGTTTCAATAAATTTGTCCATCAACTCATCCTGGCTCGCTTCAATGGAGACCGCCTCGATTTCAGTCCGGGGAATCATACATTCCCGGGCTTTGGTCTCGCGGAAAGCAAGCGCATTATTGAGCATCTCTGTATCCAGATCGGGGATGTTTTCCGAATCGGGCGTATTGATTAGTTCATGGAGATAGTGATCTAGGTCCTTTTTGCCTAAGGTGAGGTCGTCGCTATCACTTTCATTGCTGGAGCGAAAAAAGGCTCTGTGTAGCAACGAGCGAAACCCTTCCACAATCTTTACAACCGGCCAAAGAATGACAAAAAAGAAAGTGAGGAAATAGGTAGCAGGAAAAACAATTCGATCAGAATTAGAACGGAAAATTGCCTTAGGGATATACTCTGCGAGAACGAGTACAATCAAAGTACCTATGACGGTTTGGATAAAGGTCTTGAGCAAGAAAAAGCTTTGTCCTCCCAAGCCTAAAGTATCATCCATGAAGGGGGTGAGTAATTTCTCCAGCATCATGGTAAAGATCACCAGTGCGAAGTTATTACCGATTAGGATGGTGATGATGGCTTCGGACTCCCATTTACGGATAAAGCGGGAGAGAGTAGTGGCCGCCCAACCTCCCTGAGCAGCCCGCAACTCGATCTTGAGGCGACTTGAGGAATAGAAGGCGATCTCCATTCCCGAAAAGTAGAAGGAGAGACTAAGAGTCAAGATAAGGATGATCCACGCCATTTAGTTTTCCTGCTCTGGATTAGGCGTAAAGTCGTCATCTTCTTCCATTTGACGCATTTTATCGTCCATGTACTTATCTAGCTGTATCCGCTGATGACGGCGGAAGGCATACATGAATCCAAATAATACGGTGGCGATCATAATGGGGTAGATCGTCCCGGTTTCTATTAAATCTTCAAACTCTGTGGCCAAAAATATGACGGCCATTACCATCAAGATGAGATATAGATATTCGATATAAAATCGCATGCCTTGTTATAGTTCTTCGTCAGTTTCGATTTCTCCTTGGATCCCAAAGATCGTATAGCTAGAGAAATCGGAGGTAGCTTTTAGTCCTTTGCTACCGGTGATGATTTTATCGGGGGTTTCGATGCGTACGTATTTATCGGTATATACGGAATCCTTCTTTTCATCCCAAAACAATTGCTCAGTTTCTAGCTTTTCGCCTTTATAATTATTGAGCATCACATTGCCGAGGAGTTCGGCCACCCCTTCATCACGTTCGTACACACCAGATTCTGAAACGATGGTACTGGTAGTTTGCCCAGCGCTATTGAGCACGATTATTTTGACGCCTCCGTCTAGATAATGGATCATGCGCTTTTTGGAGTTTTCTTCCTCTTGGACTTCTTTCTCAGTTACATGGGCCGACATTAGATTGGCTGTAACTCTAGCAGAGTCAGAAAAGACATAAG
>CAZHOC010000076.1:5627-6968 GCA_964534295.1 uncultured Bacteroidia bacterium
ACCCCGTATTATTCTGAGTCCACGCCTTCCGCGACTTCTGGCAAAGGTCGTCCAGCCCTTTCTTCCTCCTCTCCACTACAGCTACTCAACATGAGTAAAGTCAATAAGCAAAGACTTAACAGACAAAAGACTTTGCTAATTTGTGAGGATGGCCTATTTATTAGTCCTAGTGGCATTCTGCAAAAATAAGAATTAAACAAAAATCCTTTATATTAGATTCTTTAAAACCTTATCGACAGCAATTTGCTCAAATTGCATCTAATTCCCTCCTAAAGGTTCAGCAAAGAATCGGGAGGGTTGTATGCTTTTGAGTAAGATATTCGACCAAGCACCTGCCTTAAATGAGTTTCAAAGACTACAGATATTATTTTAATCGTGAATTGAGTTGGCTCAAGTTTAACGAACGCGTTCTCGAAGAGGCCGAGGACACTTCGCATCCCTTACTTGAGCGCTTGAAATTTATCTCCATTTTTAGTTCTAATCTTGACGAGTTTTATATGATACGGGTGGCAGGTCTAAAAGATCAGATCGCTGCTGGGATTCAAGACGTAGCCGCAGACGGTTACCTGCCTCAAGAAGTATTAGAGAGAATTTCTTTTCAACTACACAGCGCTGTTAAGCGTCAAGCGGAAGCCCTGAGTGAGGATATTTTGCCCAAACTACATCGCAAAGGAATCCGCCTCCGCAAAATCAGCAGCCTCCGTAAACACCAAAAACACTACCTCCAGAAGTTTTTTAGAGACAATGTATATCCGGTATTGACGCCTTTGGCGATCGATCCTACTCACCCCTTTCCTCAGCTCAAAAGCCTTGGCCTCAATCTCATGGTCGAGATGCGGACACCCTATAAATCTGATCATAAGGTGGCGGTAATCCACATCCCTTCTAGTCTGCCGAGGTTTATCTCTCTGCCGCCTGACAATGGTAAGAGTGATTTTGTATTGATTGAGGATTTGATCCGCCATCATTCAGATTTGCTTTTTCCGGGGATGAAGGTCGTAAGTGTTTCGGAGTTCCGCATCACGCGGAACGCTGACCTCGATCTCTCCGAAGCGGAAGCAGATGACCTACTCAAGCTCATCGAAAGGGAGCTACGTAAACGACGCTTAGGTACTGTGATCCGCCTGGAGATCAGTACCGATACCAGTGCCGCCAACCGTAAACTCTTGATGGAGTTGACAGGCCTCACTGAGTTAGACGTTTATGACATCCCTACCTATCTGGATTTATCAGCCTTTATGAAGATACTCAAGCTGCCTTATCCAGAGCTCAAAGACAAACCATTTACTCCTGCTTTGGATCAGCGTTTTATCAAAAACGGGCAGGTGTTTAGGACCCTTC
>CAZHOC010000076.1:6990-11098 GCA_964534295.1 uncultured Bacteroidia bacterium
TCCTGCATCATCCCTATGATAGCTTCAATCACGTAGTAGACTTTGTAGAGGAAGCCGCCAACGATCCCAAGGTTTTAGCCATTAAGCAGACCCTGTATCGTACCAGCGGAGATTCCCGCATCGTAAAGGCGCTCAAGACTGCCGTTAATAACGGTAAGCAAGTAACGGCTCTGATTGAACTCAAAGCCCGCTTTGACGAGGAAAACAATATCGATTGGGCCAAAGAGCTAGATCGCTATGGCGTAAATGTCGTTTATGGCGTTTTGGGACTGAAGACTCACTGCAAAATCTGCATGGTCGTCAGACGAGAGTCAGATAAGATTCGCCGCTACCTCCACCTCGGCACCGGCAACTACAATGAGAATACCGCCAAAATATACACGGACTTTTCTCTCATGACTTGTTCGGAGGAAATGGGAGAAGACGCTTCTGGCTTTTTCAACTTACTCACTGGTTATTCCCAGCAAAAGAAGTGGAATAAGTTCCTTATTGCTCCGACAACCCTGCGTAAAAGCATCACCTCGCTCATTCATGAGTGTGTGGAGAATCACTCCGAAAAGCATCCTTCACGGATTATCATGGCGATGAACTCTTTGGTTGATCCAGAGATGATTCAAGAGATGTACAAAGCCTCCAGCAAAGGAGTCAAAATACATCTGATCGTTAGAGGAATCTGCTGTCTACGTCCGGGCATCAAAGGGGTAAGCGAAAATATCACCGTCAAAAGCATCGTGGGACGCTTTTTGGAGCATACTCGCATCTATTATTTCAAAGCAAAAGGGAGTTCTCGTATCTACTTAGGTAGTGCTGATTTGATGCAACGCAACCTCAATCGCCGGGTAGAACTTGTGTTCCCCCTCGAGGATAGTAGCTGTAAGCGTCAAGTGCGAGGGGTCCTCCAGCATATGATAGACGATGATCTTAAATCTCGCTATCTCACCAAAGATGGGGATTACAAACGCCCTGATTCTGAAAATCATTTTAATATACAGGAGTTCTTGTTGGGACAAGCTATGGAGCGTCAACGAGGCACCGATACCATCACCAATCTATCTCGCTAATGAAAACGGTAGTATTTTGTCGCCACGCCAAGTCTGATTGGCCTGATGGTACAGCTGACATTGAGCGTCCGCTCAAAAATCGTGGCGTCGAAAACGCCAAAGAATTAGGCAAGCTGCTGGCCGGACATCAATTTTTGCCAGATCGTATTATCAGCTCGCCCGCTAAGCGAGCTTTGACCACAGCCAATATTGTAGCCGAAAAGCTTAGCTATCAACACGAGATTTCGATCATTCCTTCCATCTATCATGATGGAGCAGGCAACCTACTCTCCTTGGTTCAAGACTTGGACGAAAAATGGGATACCGTGATGTTTTTTGGCCACAATCCGACCATGGAAAATGTAGTCCAATATCTCCTCCAATCCCAAAAACGCTATGATATGCCTACTGGTGGCATGGCCTGCTTTGAAAGCTATGCGGGTTGGCAACAGTTTGTTACCACTTGCCAGCTGAGGTGGCTACTCGTTCCGCGCATGCGGAGAAAAGACGAATAAAGACTAACGAGACCAAATAGCGGTAGAATCGTATCTATATTGCTCGATTTCACTCTGATACTTCATCGGTCCAATATTGAGGATGATGGCAAACTGCATCGCTTGATCCAAAGGAGTATCGCCTAATTGTATGGCTGTATACCCATCTTTGATAGGGCCATTTACCCTTGGCATACTCCATAAAGTATTGTCCAATAATATTGCAATATGACGCCCCGTCTGGGCACGAGTCAGCTTTTCCCAAAGTAAGGCACCGTCCTCTTCGTAGAAATTTATTTGGGCCTTATACTTGTCTCCTTTACTATCATAAACTTGCATTTCCTCCACGTAGCTACCACTTAGGCCCCGATAATCTCCAAGCTTTGGATCGTAAGCCACACTATATAGCAACATATTATCGGACTCTTTTTCCGCTTCCTTGGCAAAAACAAAGCGTACATTATTCAAAAGTCCTTTTGTCGCCGCAATATTCAAGATGTGATTTACTTCAGCAGTATCTTTAATGTCCACCATACCAACCAGCGGACTACTGATTGAATCAACCCAGCCTTCAAAGAGGTAGACCAAATTCTCTATCGGTTGCTCATAAATCTTCCAAGCCCGCAAAATGGAATCTTCTGCTGTCCACTCCTCCTCTGCAAAGAGCTGATCAGTAGAGCTAATTTCCTTATCTGCTGCTACCACCTCCTCTTTACTAATAATAGGCTTTGTAAGCAGCAAGCTATCGCCGCCAATGATGCTATCAAGTGCCAACAAAACACTCCTACTCTCATGGGCAGGCACCATCTCCGCAAATACTAAATCCTCCTTACTGAGATTAAAAAATCTCACTGCATCGGCCTCTCTCATGTGCCCTTTTAGGACTAGTTCTTTCCTTTCTGGAGTAATGTCGATCAGCTCGAAATTGCCCTCCCCCGCATATTGCTCTAAACGATAGCCTGCTCCGAGCCAAAATAACATCCGTTCATTAATCGCTAGGTCTTCACAGTTGATAATAAAGGAAGTAACGCCTTTGGGTTCCGGCTGGCAAGCCAAGCAAAGAGCGGCAAAAATCGTCGCAATAAATTTTTTCATCTTCGCTATACTCAAGGCTTAAACTGAGCTGCAGGATCAAAATTGAGTTTCGTCATGCGGATCCCCGCTGGTAATTGGCCAGCTTGCAATATTGCAGCCCAAGTCTTCGCATAGGCTTGGTCAAAATCAGCACTGAGCATAGTTTGGCCACCCGTGATGGGGCTATTTACCCTAGGGACAGACCAAGCTTTCCCATCGATCAACATTGCGATAAAATCTCCCACTCGCTCTTCCGTCATCTCCGCCCACTGCTGCGTACCAGTAGCATCAAAAGACATCATAATTGACCATTTGCCAATCTGATCAGGCTCTGCCTTAGCCGACACAATGTTTTTCCCTTTTACCCCTTTATAAAGACCTTCCACCTTTCGGATCGCGTAGAGCGGCAAATAATCAGCATTTTCATAGGCCTTGGGGATCGGCACCTGCCCCCAAGCATGACTAAGTTCGCCCCGAATGATCCCTAGCAGCGCAGCTCTCCGAATCTCTGCAGAAATAGCGGCTGTATCTCGCGGCAAAGCATAACCGATAACTGGATCTTTAGGAAAGGTCTTGACCTCTGAATACTGCAGTTTGTGGTCCCATTTTTCATTGAGGCCCGCTCCGCGGAACGATTGGGCTGCGGTCTCGCCCGGCAAGGTCTCGGCAAAAAACAAACGGCCTGGTGTACTCACGATCAGGCTCAAAAGGTTTTCGTCTATCTGACCGGGAATCAGCATTTCATACTCATTATCCGCCATTTTTTTCAATTGGATCGGATAATCATAAAATGCCGCCAGACGTGCTTCTAAGACACTAAACAAAAGAGCCTCCTGCTCCTGAGAGCTGGCATTGGCAGGATTGACAAATTCGAAACCAAGGCTTTGTACTCCTTTGGGCAATGGCGGCGTACAAGCGTTCACCGACAAGGTGAACAAAAAGAGAAAGAGATACTTCATTGATGTGCTTTGCGATAAAGATATCAATTTCTGTGTATTTGAGCTTGGGCTAGCAAATCCAAGGCTTGGATAAAGCAGTTTGCAAATAAAAGCCAACATCTTGCCCTAAACTAAATCCAAAAGCAATCTTTTTCGTAAATTGATTAATCGCACGGACTGACGCACCACATTCTATTTTTCTACTTACTGTTTTCGGGGAGCCTTCCTCCCCATGCTTCGCTGCCTAAAACGCTTCGTTGAATGAAAATCCTGCTAACCTCTTTGATAATTGGATGGGGTCTTTGGACGTCCATCTTACCGGCTCAAGACTCTACCTATGTCCAGCGATATGCGACTCCGCTTGAAGTAGCGGGTACCTATGAAGGATTCGCGGCTATCGATACCGTCTTGCCAAACTATCGCTTCTTCTTTACCGCAGAAGAGCATTGGCAATCCATCAATACACAGATTCAATTCGCCTTTTTGTCTTATCTCCACCAAAAGGCTGGGGTGCGAAACTTTATCGTCGAAGGCGGCTATAGCTATGGCTTTCTGCTCAACC
>CAZHOC010000077.1:0-11091 GCA_964534295.1 uncultured Bacteroidia bacterium
ATCGAGCTCAAAATCCGCAAATTGGTAGAAACTACCTTTGCGGGAGAGTACCAGTCTGCCTTCAAGGGTCAAGGACTTGAGTTTGATGAAGTGCGGCCATATATGTATGGGGACGACATTCGCCAGATCGACTGGAACGTAACCGCGAAAACCGGCGAGGTCTTTATCAAAACGTTCCGCGAAGAGCGGGAACAAACCTTATTCGTACTATTTGACATCAGCGGCTCGGGAGACTTTGGTCCCGGCGATGAAAATAAGCGCCTGATCGGTACTGAGATAGCCTGTCTTTTGGCCTTTTCTGCTTTGCAGAACAATGACAAGATTGGCTTAGCCATGTTTTCTGATCAGATCGAGAAATTTTATAAACCCAACAAAGGGCGCAAGCACATCCTCAAAATGGTAAGAGGGGTGTTGACGATGGAAAATCGTAGTGAACAAACCAATTTGAGTCGCGCACTGCAATTTATCCGCAATACGCTCAGAAGACGCAGTATTTTATTGGTGATCTCAGACTTTTTGGACGAGGGCTACGAACAAGCCCTCACTCAACTGAGCCGAAAGCATGAGGTTATTTTGATTCGTCTATTTCACCCGAATGAGGTTTTTTATATCGGCTCAGGCATCATCCCTGTGGTAGATATCGAGACCAAGCAGCAACGCTGGCTCAATACAGGAGATGTGGGTTATCGGAGACAGCTTCAAGAAAACTTTGATAAAATTCACTTTAAGCTGCAGGAGTTATGCCAGCGCAATGATATAGGCTATATTTCAGTTGATACAGCGGAAGATTATCTACCAGTATTAGAGCGGTACTTCAGACGACGGAATAAGCGCAAAAAGAGATCATGAAGCGAATTTTGACATTCGGTCTTGCCCTTATGTTGGTCTTGCCCTGCTTCGGGCAACGCGACCGCATTATCGCTGAATTGAACTTTTTGGCAGATTCGCTCGCATTGGGCAAAATAGTACCAATCGAGTTAAGAGTAATCCACCCCAAGGACGTATCGGTTATTTTCCCTAACCATACGGCTAACTTCCGCCCTTTTGAACTAGTTGATTTTCAGGCTCAACCCACGGTATTCACCGGCAATATGGTAACTGATGTTGCGGTTTATCAGGTCAAGAGCTTTGATATAGCAGACCAGCAGTTTTTAAAACTCCGCTTTGGCTCTATCATGGGCGCTGACACCAATTGGCGGCATGTGGTGAATAGTGATACGATTTATTTTGCCAGAAGCCTGCCAGCAGAGTTTGAGGACTTAGAGTTCAAGCGTTTTGAGGAACTCACTGAACTAGAAGAACCCCGTAGCTATAGAGGGCTGATCACCATCCTTACGGCTGTAGTAGTCTTGCTAGGCTTGATCCTATTGCTGCTGCGTCGACCGATCCAGCGCTATTTAGCGGTACGTTCCCATAATCTTGAATGGCAGGGGATTAAGCGACAACTCAAAAAATTATCACAGGTACAAGACCAGCGGATCTTCTTTCCTGCGATCAACAAACTCTGGAAAGCCTATCTCGATCCAGACAATAAACTGGCGCTCTTATCCCTGACAACTACTGAGCTACGCACAGAGATATCTAAGCTTAAATACCTCACCTTAGAGCATCAACAAAACCTCATCAAGACCGCCGTTGCAGCAGACCAGGTAATCTATGCCGGACATGCCGTGGATGGCCTCAGTCCTCAGGAAGTGAGCGCTCGTATCCGCAAGGTGATGCAGACCGTTTTCGAAATCCGAAAAAAAGCCTTACTTGAGCGTAAGAAATAATCTTACCCTATGCGCTCTGCCCTATTTTTGCTTGGCCTAGGCCTAAGCTTAATTGCTTGTACCCCCTCCTCAAAGTCAAGTTCGGCTCGTCCGAATATCCTTTTTATCATGGCCGACGATCATAGTAGCCAAGCCTTTGGCGTTTACGATCACGAATTGGATCCATACGTTCGGCGAAGCCAGTTTCAAAGACTAGCCAAAGAAGGCATGCGCCTAGATCGAGTTTATTGCACCAACTCTATTTGTGTACCTAGCCGCGCGGCCATCCTTACGGGGCAATACAGTCATTTTAATCAAGTTTATACCCTCAGTGATGCTATAGATACACATCGTAGGCATGTGGGCCATCTGTTACAAGATGCAGGCTACCAGACTGCCATAGTCGGTAAATGGCACCTCAAAACACAGCCTCAGGGCTTTGATTACTATAATGTCTTGCCGGGGCAAGGACGCTATCAAAATCCCATCCTTAAGGAAATGGGACAAGCTTGGAGCGAAAAAGGCAAGGAATATGAAGGCTTTTCTAGTGATGTGATTGCCAACGAAGCACTTCAATGGCTAGAAAATCGCAATGATCAGGAGCCTTTCTTTTTGATGTGCCATTTCAAAGCAGTGCATGAGCCATTTGATTTTGCCGCTCGTTATCAGTCTCTCTACGAGAACGATACCCTCCCCTTGCCTAGCAGTCTTTTTGAGGATCGTAGCCATCGCTCAGCCGGATCACGAGAAAAGGGGATTTTCATGCAAGATTTGATGGGTCGCTATCTCAACCGCCCTAATTTCTATCCACAACCGCCCTTGGATACGACAGGCCTGAGTGAGCGAGAAAAGATTGAAGCCACCTGCCAAAAGTTGCGCAAGGACTATCTCCGAGGAGTAGCAGGTTTGAATGACAATTTGGAACGCATTTTGGATTATCTGGATGAGCAAGGATTAACCCAAAATACCATCGTGGTCTACACTTCAGATCAAGGTTACTTTCTCGGCGAGCATGGTTATATGGACAAACGCTGGATGTTTGAAGAATCAGCGCGTATGCCTATGCTCATTCGCTATCCGGAGCAAATCAAAGCGGGCAGCGTCAATGATGATCTGCTATTAAACGTGGACTTTGCGCCTAGTTTCTTAGACTGGGCTGGAGTAGATATCCCCCAAGACATGCAGGGACGTAGTTTTCGCGCTAATTTAGAGCAGGCAAGACCTGAAGATTGGCGAAAGACTTTTTATTATCGTTATTGGATGCAGGAGCGACGTCCGGCGCATTTTGGAGTTAGAGATGAACGCTATAAGTTGATCTTTTTCTATGGATTGCCTTTGGACAAGGTCAATGGGGTTGAGCGTTCCCCCGCAGGCTGGGAACTCTATGACTTAGAAGCAGACCCTAGAGAGGAGCATAATATCTATGGCGAGGAGGGGATGGCCACTGTCGTGGAACGCTTAAAATCAGAAATGCTGCGCTTGAGAGAGGAGTTGGATGATACTGATGAGGCATATCCTGAGTTAAAGGAACTAATCCAGAAACATTGGTAAAAAAAAATCATGTAAGAGTGACTTTTTTCGTTCTTCACATCATAAAGACGTATCAACAAACTTTTATTTAAAAAATGGGATTAATTAGCTTTTTGAAAAACGCCGGTGCTAGCATCTTTGGTTCATCTGAAGCAGATAAAGCAGAAGAGGCAGCAAAAATCAAAGCACATGTCGAGCAATTTGGCCTTGGCATCGAAGACTTCAAAGTTACTGTAGTGGAAGACAAAGTAACCCTAGAAGGTGTTGCTTCTTCACAAGCAGAGCGTGAAAAAGTAATCATGGCTGCTGGTAATGTAGAAGGTGTTGCAACTGTAGAAGACTTGATCACCGTAGAAGTGCCTGAGCCAGAAGCCCAGTGGCACACTGTTGAGAAAGGAGATAGCCTCTCTAAAATCTCTAAGCAGTACTACGATGACTATATGAAATACCCAGTGATCTTTGAAGCCAACAAGCCAATGTTGAGCGATCCTGATAAGATCTATCCTGGTCAGGTACTACGTATTCCCCCACTCTCTGAGTAAGGGAATATAAACACACAGCTTTACCAAAAAGGAAAGCGTTCTGCGAGGCAGAACGCTTTTTTTTATCTAAAGGCAAATGCCTCATCATGAATTGCCGAATTTTTCACTCCCTTTCCTTTGAGCTGAGTGAAAAGGCTTTTCTTCAAAGATTCTGGACCACATATCAAATATGCTTGATCGGTATATCCACTTAGTGCCATTTTCTCTACGGTCAAGTATCCCCGTTCAGATGAAGCCCAAATAGTGTAATTGAAATTAGGATTCTCAGCCGCAATGCCCTTTAATTCTGCTTCGTAAACCGCTTCCTCAGCACTATTTACACACCAGTATAATCTCACTTGTTCTTCCCTTAGGTCTTTTGCAAGCGACAAATAAGGCGTAATGCCAATACCACCTGCTATCCACACTTGCTGCTTTTCATCAATATGGGAATGTGAAAAATGTCCATATGGCCCTTCAACCCAAGCAGAATCTCCAATTTGGAGCTTACTGCGTAGGTCTTGGGTATAATCTCCTAGCCCTTTGACAGTAATGCGTAAGTAATCCTCATCCGGCTGACTACTGATTGTAAAAGGATGCTGTTCCTTTTTACTGATCGACGGAAAGCTGAAGAAAGCAAATTGACCTGCTTGAAAGTGGAGCTTATCGTTTACCGCTTGCAAAAGTATTTCGGTGATCCCAAAGCCTTTATCGCTCAAGTCCACAATCTTATACTCAAGCTTTTTATTGAAGAAGCCAAATAAAAAGGCACGATAGATCCAAGCCGAAATCCCAATAAATGACATCCCAAATACATATACTCTGGTGATGGGGAGTTCCTTGATCAAACTATCAACCATCAGGCCGTGTACTACCCCCATGACATAAAATAGCCCCATCAATTTATGGATGTTGATCCACCTGTGATAAGGAATCTTGCGTTTAAAAATCGGAGCTGCTGAAATAACAACCCCTAACAGGATCAAAATAAAGGCATAAAAACCGAGGGGTTTACCGGGATTAAATTCAACTAAATCACGTGGCACCACCATAAAGTGAGCTAATAGTAATACTACCGCAATTACTCCAGATCTACGATGGATAAGGTACATCTTGTCCAATCCACCAAACAGTCTTTCTACCCATTTTGCCCGAGTAGCCATCAGGAAATTAAATGCAAAGACAGTAACTACCCAGGACGAAAAAACTTCACCTAATATCCGATGAGGGTTAGACCAAGATCTGTTAGTCAATTCACCAAACAGCAGGGTATCTGCAGAAACTTCCATGAAGGATCCTTGATAAAAATATAGGTCCAAGGCCCAAAATAGGAAGTGGATACCAACAATAATCGGGAAGTAAATTTCTTGTTTTAGGATACGCATAGGGGTAATCTGCTTATTGTTGATCCTTACTTCTCCCCATCCAAAAGGTACCTACCTGGTACATTTTGTAGGTGGCTATTTCCTCTTCGAAAAACGGTAGAGACTCGCAGATTACCGCTGCTTCTTCTCGTGTATTGGCATTAACAAAAAACACAAAGTCCGTAATATCATTTTCGCCTTGCGTCCCAGTATTATCGAAGTAAACATTTTCGACTGTACCAGCATTCCAGAGTTCAAGCACTTTGGCATTTTGTGCTTTCAAGAGAGGGTCAGACGGTTTCACCGAACGCTTAGTTTCCCAGATTGCGACAAAAGAGCCAGTGATACCTTTTTGGTTAATGACCGAAGTACTTCGGTCTAACCAAAGAATTCCCACAGGATGTAACTCATAGGCAGCTATCCCTTTTTGAACTATTGTTAAGTCGTTAAGAATTGTCTCTGCCTCTTCTACGGTTTTTGCTTTCAGGAAAAAGGTAACGTTTGGCAGATTGCCGAGTTTATCAATAGGAGAATCAGTATCGAAATAGGCATTCTCGACAATATCTTGATTCCAAAGCTCGCTTAATTCAGCTGATATCTTAGCTGAATTATCAACAACAAACTGGACATTGTCTGTTGTCCATTGCCAAGTAACAGCAAAATTACGTCGTCCAATTTTTGCTTGCTGAACTACTTCGGCATCGGTTTTATTTGTACCAGATTGGGAGCTACTCTCTTGGGCAGGCTCCATACAAGCCGCCCCTAGAAAGCTCAATAGAATTGTAAATACTAGTTTTTCCATGAGAAATAGATTTAGTGCAAACCTATTTCTCTTTGATATTCTTTAATTGTATAAAACGGTCATGTTGACGCTTGTAGAGTTCGCGAGGCGTTTCTCCCGTATGCTTTTTGATTTCTCTCACAAAGTGAGCTTGGTCAAAATAATCACCTTCAGGAAAAAAGCGTCCTTCCCTTATTTGGATATATGCTTTATAACACTTTTGAATATTTAGGTATTTCTTGAGCGATACGCCTAAATATTTATTCAGATAGCGACTAATCTGGCGGTTACTCCACTGGACTTGGGCCGCAAATTCAGCTGCCGAGATGCCCCCTTCTAATTTGTAAAGTAGTCTGGAAAAACGCACTTTATGCTCTGCCAGCTTTTTATTTGGCTTTATGCCAAGCAGTCTTTCTTCCCACCGCTTTACGACTGTTCTAAAGTCAGTGGCAAAGTCCCAATCATTAAGTCCTAGGAAACTCGAATCCAACGGAAGAATTTCATTGAGTACAGAAGCGATCTCTCTATCAAACAAATACTCAGGGGCTAATACTCTCAGACGACATCCAAAAGTAGAGGCCCTGGGAGGAATAGTAAATGCTTTCGATTCAGTCCAAAGTCCAGTCATGAAGAAGTTTAACAATTCCCCATCTCGCACGAGAATCACTAGCTTGAAAAAGCTATCAGGGAATATCTTCATCATTTCCGGCTCATCCGAACGATTTTGATGCGTCCAATAGGAATGGACGTAATCAGCCAGCTCAACCGAAGGGTCAAGTTCTTGATAGGTCGATCTTTTTTGCATTAACACATATCGCCATAACTAGGGTTCAATTACCCCTCTTATATTCCAGTTGATACTCGCTTCTTGGGAAGTAACATTCCTAAATGTCAACCAATTAGCCTCTAAAGAGCGATATAACCAGTCTCCATCTGGGTGCGCAGGTCCTGGATCACAGCCGATAATCTGAGCGGTATTGGTCATACCAAACTTGATCGCAATCCAATAGTCATCATCTTCGAGAACTACAGGCGTACTCAAAGTGTGGCGATTCCAACTATTGGCGGTAACACTACTACTTACGGCAGCAGAGTAAACCACCGTCTCAGGTCCATCAAAGTTGGAGCCTTTATAGATCTTTACGGTAGCACTGGCAGGTCGATTAAAGACGTAGAAATAAACATCAATCAGTTTACCATCTTTGAAGGCGACTATCTCATCTGCATTAAAGCGAGCAGCGGCTTCATATTCCCCTCCGGGTAAGTTAGGAGCAGTTTCTACCTCACCATCATGATTGAGAGAGACAAATGGTGCCTCGATGACCGGGGCGGGATCTATACCATTGCCTTCACAGGCTGCGAGTGAGGCAAGGATTAAACAGATAAAAATAAGTTTGAGTGATTTCATAGTATAAAATTACAGCTTATCTACGAAAAACGGCCTCACTTTTGGGAAGTGAGGCCGCACGCTTATACATATTTTTAGTACTGAGTAGGGAGTAGAAAGTATCTAGACAAGAAATTAAGCAGTACTAACTACTTTGTACTTTCTACTTAATACTCTCTTATTGATGTTCTTCTTCGATATGATCTGAGAAGCGGGTCATCCAATTGAGCCGCGTCCTTTGGTGATCATTTACTTGCTGGACAATCTCTTCGCTACAGCCGTCTTTCTTTATTTTGGCGGTGAGCTTGAGATATGCTGGTCGTAAAGAGTCCATTGCGCTCAGGAATTGGCTCGATTGCGGATATTGGGCACCAGTCTTGGCGTTTTTTACGAGTTCCTCGGAACGCAAGAATGTGCTTTCCATACGAGCTTGTTTCTTTTCAAAATCGGCGCAGGCTTCTTGTTGGTCCATCGCTGCTACGAGCTTAGATCCATCATTTTCTGGTATCGCTCGAGAAAGTAAGTAACCTAGTCCTACGGAGAGAACGATGGCTGCGGCTGCTTTGTAATAAGCAAAGTAGCGCTTCTTTCCTTTCTTGAGCTCAGGCCGAGCGTCTAATTTTTGTTCGATCGCCCGCCATACTTGACTGCCTGGCTCGTCCAGGTCAATCTCTTCGCGGTGATCATCTATATATGATGCTATGATTTTCCACATGATTTCTAATTCGGTTTCAGATCAAATAATTTCTCCTTCAATAACTTCTTTGCCCGGTGAAATTGTGATTTACTGGTCGAGACCGAAACGCCCAGTATATCGCTAATTTCTTGGTGATCATAACCTTCTAGTTGGTAGAGAGTGAAGATCACCCTACAACCTTCAGGAAGGCTCTTAATGGCCTGATGGATCCTTTCGCTACTCAGGTCCGCTTCTGTAATCGCCCAATCTCTTTCATTGGACTCGTCTTCTATCTCATGAAGCCGCTCGTCCAGAGACTCTGTGAAGAGCGTTTTGCGATTGAGCAGGCTGAGACATTTATTGACGACAATTCGTTTCATCCATGCGCCCAACGATGCCCGTCCCTGGAAGGTATGCAGCTTAGTAAAGACGCTTACAAAGGCTTCTTGTAAGGCATCTTCGGCTGCCGCCCTGTCGCCCAGCATACGGGTACAGATGTTAAACATGGCACGAGAATACAGCTTGTATAGCCGGAACTGTGCGTTGCGGTCGCCTGACTTGCAGGCCTCCACCAGATCAGTGTGAATATGAGTGTAAGTTGCGTTCAACTTTTTAGCTTTACCAACTTAAAGACGTATGCCCCAACGTGGGGTTGGAATAAATTACGAAAAAAACTCAAGGGCGTTGAAAAAGGGCATTAGAAGGCTTTTATTGAGGTTTCCCGCGTTGCGGAACGACAGCATGTCGCATATTGAACGCTGAATTTCAAATGCCGAGTAAATCGTTTATCCTTAGGTTCGACATTGGGGGTTCAGGATTCTACATTCTAAGCTCCCTCGTTCTGCGAAGCAGAAAAGTAACTACTACAGCCCCAAAGCAGCTTTCATCTTATCAAAGATCGCGGTGTTTTCATAGATACCACTAAATGCTTCTGCACCCGGTCCAAAGGCAAATACGGGTACTAAGGCCGCAGTATGTCCACCGGTCGTAAAGGCTGTTTTGAGTTCTCCAGCCGCCATTTTCGAGCCTTTATTGATGGCAAAGCCGCCTGTTTCATGGTCGGCGGTAATGATAACGAGAGTTTCACCATCACGCTCGGCAAAATCGAGGATCTTACCAACCGTCTCGTCAAAGTCAAGCATCTCACTGACAATATAATCTGCATTGTTGGCGTGTCCGCCCCAATCAATTTGGGAACCTTCAATCATCAGGAAAAAGCCATTTTCCTCGCTTCTTTGGCGCAGGGTTCTGGCGGCATAAGCCCCTGCTGCGGGGAGATAGTCCCTACCTTTTAGTTTGCGGGTAGGAGCATCAGCCGCCGTAAAATAGGCTAAGTTCTCATAATCTTGGAGCTTGATTTGATCAAATGGTGTATCTAGGTCCAAAACCCGATACTGCAAGCCTTTCAATTCATAGGTGAGATCACGATTCTCGGTTCTCTCTTTACAGTAGTTGCGGCCACCGCCGATCAAGAGCTCGATCTCCGTCTGCCTACACTCTACCGCGATATCCTGATGCTGGTTTCTACTGGGCTGGTGGGCGATAAAACTAGCGGGCGTAGCATGAGTAATCTCAGAGGTTGCAACTAGGCCAGTCGCCATTCCATCTTGTTCGGCCAACTCTAGTATAGTCGGTAGAGGTCTCTTCAATGGTCCTACTCCGATAGCACCATTATAGGTCTTTTTACCGGTAGCAAAAGCAGTAGCACCAGCCGCAGAATCCGTCACTAGGTTATCAGAGGAATAGGTTTTGATCAAGCCTACGGTTTCACAGCGCTCTAAATTGAGCTTATTGCGATTGCTGTAGAGGCCTGAGGTGATTTGACTAATTCCCATACCGTCCCCAATCATAAGAATCACATTCTTAGGACCCTTAGTTGGACTGACGTATTCACCTGAGGTAGCGGCATATCGGCAGGTACTAAATGAAAAGAGAAATAGGAGCGAGAATATGCGAATCATAAGTATTTTCAAATAGGTTCGGTTCTCAAAAATACGGGAAATTTTGTTGCCATATTGAATTAGCCGCTTAATCGAATTAACGACTGCTTGAATTATTTTTTTAAGTTGAGCTAAACTACTGCTACAATACAATGCTAATCTTACTTACCTTTTTGGCCTTTACAGGCTTCGTAATCACCTATACTTGGTACCAACTTCGACAACAACCCCTGAGTTCTCGGGACGGTTATTTTTTAGGAGGCAGGAGCTTGAGCGGCGTAGTCATTGGGGGTTCGCTGCTGCTCACCAATATCTCTACCGAGCACTTGATCGGTATGAATGGCTCGGCCTACAAAGATGGCTTTATCGTCATTGCTTGGGAGGTAACTTCAGCCATTGCCTTGGTAATCGGAGCTTTGTATTTCGTGCCTCGCTATCTCAAGATGGGGCTGACTACCATCCCTGAATATCTAGAGTTGAGATATAGTAGTTTGACGCGCACCATAGTAGCATTATTTCTCATTATCTCCTTCGTAGTAACGCTTCTTCCTATCGTTCTTTACACAGGCGCCATCAATTTTGAGAGCTTGTTTGATGTCTCCACCCAACTAGGCATCAGTCAGGGCCAAGCCATTTGGCTGATGGTGATCCTTATTGGGCTTATTGGCTCAGTTTATGCGGTCTTTGGGGGCCTAAAGGCAGTTGCCGTCTCTGATACTATCAATGGATATGGCCTCTTAATTGGCGGTTTGTTGGTACCCATATTTGCGCTTTGGGAGATAGGAGCGGGCAATATGTGGGAAGGTCTACAAAACGTTTTTGAGCGAGCGCCAGAAAAATTTAGTGTGATTGGAGCATCAGATTCGACCTTACCTTTTGAAGTCCTTTTTACTGGTATGATCCTCAACCAGCTATACTTCTGGTGCATGAATCAGTCCATCATCCAGCGGGCTTTGGGAGCTAAGAATCTAGCCGAAGCGCAGAAGGGTTTGCTGCTTGCTGGTCTTTATAAAATCCTCATTCCCTTGGTGATCATTTTACCAGGCGTGATTGCTTTCTACTATTTCGGCACTGATTATTATGAAGATCAGGATAGCGTTTACCCTCTACTCGTCAAAAAGATCTTGCCAGATTGGTTGAT